>NZ_JACASJ010000012.1:0-73554 GCF_013391025.1 Enterobacter sp. SECR19-1250
CCGTTGTTCCGTGTCAGTGGAGGCGCATTATAGGGAGTTATTCTGAAGTGACAAGAGGAAATTTAAAAAAAGTTTCCGTCCGTGTTTTTTTTCACCAATAGCGATGAAATCAAGCTACAAAGTGTTCTATTTGATGTATCTGCAACCACAATCACATTCACGGTGGCATACTTATCGACAAGAATCATTAAGGAATAAAAGCAATGCCATTGAGCGCACAACAGCTGGCGGCCCAAAAAAACCTGTCTTATGTGCTGGCAGAAAAGCTGGCTCAGCTGATTTTAGCGGGTAAATATGCCCCGGGTAGCATCCTGCCGGGCGAAATGGAGCTGGGCGAGCAGTTTGGCGTGAGTCGTACCGCCGTTCGCGAAGCAGTGAAAACCTTAACAGCAAAAGGCATGGTGCTACCGCGCCCGCGCATTGGCACGCGGGTAATGCCACAAAGCAACTGGAACTTCCTCGATCAGGAACTTCTCTCCTGGTGGATGACAGAAGACAACTTCAATCAGGTCGTCGATCACTTTCTGGTGATGCGCAGCAGTCTTGAGCCGCAGGCCTGCCTGCTTGCCGCCACGCTCGGGACAGCCGAACAAAAAGCCCAGCTCAACACTTTAATGGAAGAGATGGTGTTCCTGAAAAAGCACTTCAACCGCGAGCGCTGGGTTGAGGTCGATATGGCCTGGCATGAACATATCTATATGATGAGCGCCAATCCGTTCCTTACCTCTTTTGCTTCTTTATTCCATTCGGTGTACCACACCTACTTTACCTCTATTACTCAGGACGAAGTGGTGAAGCTGGATCTGCATCAGGCCATTGTCGATGCCATTCAGGAGAGCGACGGGCAACGAGCCCTGAGCGCGTGCCAGGCGTTACTGGCCGCGCCAACCCACCAGCAGGTGAATAAATGACAAAGAAAAAAGCACGCAGCATGGCCGGGCTGCCATGGATTGCAGCCATGGCGTTCTTTATGCAGGCACTGGATGCCACCATCCTCAACACCGCACTTCCCCCCATTGCGCAAAGCCTTAATCGATCGCCGCTGGCGATGCAGTCCGCCATCATCAGTTACACCCTGACGGTTGCAATGTTGATCCCGGTGAGCGGCTGGCTGGCCGATCGCTTCGGCACCCGTCGCGTATTTATGTTGGCCGTAACGCTCTTTACGCTCGGTTCGCTGGCCTGTGCATTATCATCCTCTCTGACCGAACTGGTTATCTTCCGCGTCCTGCAGGGAATTGGCGGCGCGATGATGATGCCCGTGGCGCGCCTGGCACTTTTGCGCGCCTATCCGCGCAGTGAATTGCTTCCCGTACTCAACTTCGTCACCATGCCCGGCCTGGTCGGCCCGATACTTGGCCCGGTGCTGGGCGGTGTGTTTGTCACCTGGGCCAGCTGGCACTGGATCTTCCTGATTAATATTCCAATTGGCGTAGCAGGGCTGCTGTATGCCCGCAAATATATGCCGAACTTCACCACGCCAAGACGCAGTTTCGATATGGGTGGTTTTTTCCTGTTTGGTCTGAGCCTGGTATTGTTCTCCAGCGGGATGGAGCTGTTTGGTGAGAAGATAGTGGCAACATGGCTTGCGCTGGCTGTCATTCTTGGCGGTATTTTGCTGTTCCTTCTTTATATACGTCATGCACGCCGTCACCCGACACCGCTGATCTCGCTGTCTCTCTTTGATACGCGCACTTTCTCGGTAGGTATCGCGGGGAATATTGCTTCGCGCCTGGGGACGGGCTGCGTACCGTTTTTGATGCCTCTGATGCTGCAGGTCGGTTTCGGCTATCCGGCTCTGATAGCCGGCTGCATGATGGCGCCCACGGCAATGGGCTCAATTCTGGCCAAATCAACCGTCACGCAGGTGCTGCGCTGGTTTGGCTATCGGAAGACGCTGGTTGGCGTAACGGTCTTTATCGGGCTGATGATCGCGCAGTTCTCGCTACAATCTGCCTCGCTTCCCGTCTGGATGCTGATCCTGCCGCTGTTTGTGCTGGGTATGGCAATGTCAACGCAGTTTACGTCGATGAACACGATTACTCTCGCGGATCTGACTGACGACAACGCCAGTAGTGGCAACAGCGTGCTGGCGGTGACTCAACAGTTATCAATCAGCCTTGGGGTGGCTGTCAGTGCCGCGGTACTGCGGTTCTATGAAGGTTTTGACAGCGCGAACACAGTCGAGCAGTTCCACTATACCTTTATCACGATGGGCGTACTTACCGTCGTTTCAGCGCTGGTGTTTATGTTGTTAAAACCGAAAGATGGTCGAAACCTGATTAAAGAACGCCACAAAACAAAAGCTAAACCGAACCCCGTTCCATCAGAACAGGAGTAAGCTGCAGACGTTGCTGCTGCAGCGTGGGCTGCGCCATTCGGTGGATTAATACATCAATGGCCAGCTCACCCAGTTCATCTTTTGGCTGATGGATCGTGGTCAGCGGCGGGGTCATGTAGCTGGCCAGTTCGATATCATCGTAGCCAATCACCGCCATATCGTCAGGAATACGCAATCCCGCCTGGTACAACGCCTTATACGCCCCAAATGCCATGGCATCGTTGCCAATAAAGACGGCCTGCGGGCGCGGAGTCTGCGCCAGCAATGTCTGCATCGCCTCGAAACCGCCCTGAAATTCAAAATCGCCGGTAATACGGTAACCCTCCGGAACCGCGAGTCCCGCCCGAGCCATCGCGGAAAGGTATCCCTCCAGACGCAAACGCGCCGGGGTTTTATCCAGCGGGCCAGTAATGCAGGCGATGCGGGTATGGCCTTTGTCGATCAGATACTGGGTTGCCATATCTCCGCCCAGCAGGGAGTTATCCTGAATCAGATCGCTGGTCCCGTCGAACGGCGCCCAGTCCATCATCACCGTGGGGATAGACGGATAACGCTGAATGATCTCTTTCGAGGGTTGATGCGTTTCGGTACACAGCAGCAGTAATCCGTCGACGCGTTTTTGCATCAGCGTCTCCAGATTACGGTTCATGCGCTGCTCATCCCCTTCGGTATTGCACAGCACCAGACTGTAGCCGCGTTCGAAGCAGCTGCGTTCCACCCCGCGGACAAGTTCAGAATAAAAGGGATTCGTACTGGCGGTGATCAGCATGCCAATGGTGCGCGTCTGGTTGAGCTTCAGGCTGCGGGCCAGCGCAGACGGCGCATAGTTGAGATCTTTCACTGCGGCTTCGACTTTCTCCCGAATCGCCTCGCTGACAAAGCGATCGTTATTAATGACGTGGGAGACTGTCGACGTAGAAACGCCCGCCAGGCGGGCGACATCTTTCATTGTGGCCAAGCGTTACCCCTGCTGACTTAAGAATTCGTCGATCTCTTTACGCCACGGAACGGAGGGCTGGGCACCTTTGCGCGTGACGGCGATAGCCGCAGCAGCATGCGCAAAGCGGATAGCATCATCCATTCCCTTTCCTTCCAGCAGCGCTGTCACCAATGCTCCGTTAAACGTATCGCCTGCCGCGATGGTGTCAATCGCCTTGACCTTAAAGCCCGGCACGCGACGGCCTTCGCCGTTTACGCTTGCCCACACGCCGCGGCTACCGAGGGTAATGATAACGGTGCCGATGCCTTTATCGTGCAGCGCTTTCGCGGCACGCGCTGCGTCATCATCATTTTCAACACGAATGCCCGTCAGTTTTTCCGCTTCGGTTTCGTTCGGTGTAATGATGTCCACCCGCGCCAGCAGTTCGTCTGATAATACACGGGCAGGCGCAGGATTAAGTACGACAGTGGTATGATTTTGATGCGCAATGTCAGCGGCCGCCAGTACGCTTTCTACGGGCGATTCCAGCTGCATCAGTAACGCGTCGGCATTAGCGATAAGCTCGCGCTGTGCTTCAACGCGGTCCGTCGTAAGACGGGCATTCGCGCCAGCATGAATACCGATGACATTCTCACCTTCCGCGTTGACGAAAATCAGCGCCACGCCGGTCGATTCCCCTGCAACAACGCTGACTGGCGCAACATCGATGTTATCGCTGGCGAGCTGTTTACGCACGCGCTCACCGGTATCATCATCACCTGTACAGGCGATAAACGCGATATTTGCCCCACTGCGTCCTGCTGCAACCGCCTGGTTGGCACCTTTACCGCCAAATGCCACCTGATAATGGTTGCCGGTGACGGTTTCGCCCGGCGTCGGGAAGGATTCAAGGTTAAGAATGTGATCGGCATTGATACTGCCAAGGACGACGAGGTTGCCTGCGGTTTTCATGGTTGAGCTGTCCATCTGAGAGCGCCACCGGTGTTACCCGGTGGCGTATGCCACACTTTTCTTTATTGGTGTCCCTCAGGCAGCCAGCGACTGCCTGAATCGCCTTTTTACTGCTTGATGACCAGTTTCAGGTCAACTGGATATTTAGCCTGAACTTTTTCGCCCTTCAGCACTTTGTCAGCAGTCTGCACGCCAGTCGCGCCGATCTGCTCAGGCAGCTGAGCGATGGTCGCCGCCAGTTTGCCATCATTTACCGCTTTTTCTCCATCTGGTGTGCCGTCAAATCCGACAACCATCACATCAGATTTACCTGCAGTCTGCAGGGCACGCAGCGCGCCGAGCGCCATTTCGTCGTTCTGTGCGAACACCGCCTGCACGTCTGGGTGCGCGGTCAGCAGGTTCTGCATGACGTTCAGACCTTTAGTACGGTCGAAGTCAGCAGGCTGGCTGGCCAGGACGTTAAATTTGTGAGCCGCAACCGCCTGCTGGAAACCTTCGCCACGTTCGCGGGCTGCGGACGTACCGGCAATCCCCTGCAGTTCGATAACTTTCGCGCCTTCACCTGCTTTCTTCGCGATGTAGTCACCCGCGATTTTACCGCCCAGCACGTTATCAGACGCAATGTGGCTCACAACGTCGCCTTTCGTTGCCTGACGGTCCAGGGTGATCACCGGGATCTTCGCCTGGTTTGCCATCTTAACGGCGTTACCCACCGCGTCAGAATCGGTTGGGTTGATCAGCAGGATTTTGGTGCCGCGAACGGTTAAGTCCTGCACGTTAGCCAGCTCTTTCGCCGGGTTGTTCTGTGAATCCAGCACCACCAGGTTGTAGCCCAGTTTGTCGGCTTCTTTCTGTGCGCCATCCTTCAGGGAGACGAAGAACGGGTTGTTCAGCGTGGAGATAACCAGCGCGATGGTGTCTTTCGCCATAGCGTTAGCACTTACGGTTGCGCTCAGCGCGACAGCAGAAACCAGGGTAGCCAGTTTTTTCATGTTCATATCTAAGATGTCCTGTAGTGTCGTCAGTTACTGTTTTTTGTTGTCTACCAGGACCGCCAGCAAAATCACCACTGCTTTAACGATCATCTGGTAATAGGAGGAAACACCTAACAAATTCAAACCATTATTCAGGAAACCGAGAATCAGTGCGCCGATCAATGTCCCAACAATGCGACCTTTACCGCCCGCAAGACTCGTACCGCCCAGAACCACTGCCGCAATGGCATCCAGCTCATACCCCGTACCCGCCGTTGGCTGCGCGGAAGAGAGGCGCGCCACTTCGATGATGCCCGCCAGAGAGGCCAGCAAACCGCACAGTGAGTAAACGATAATTTTAACTTTGTTGACGCTGATACCGGACAGACGCGTTGCCGCTTCGTTACCGCCCAGTGCATAAATATAGCGGCCCAGACGCGTGTGGTGCAGCATGTACCACGCCGCCAGGAAGACGATGGCCATGATCCAGACCGGCGTCGGGATACCCAGCGGGCGACCGATACCGAACCAGCCAAACAGATCGGCGTTGTCCGTAAAGCCGGTGTTAACCGGGCTGCCGTTGGTATACACCATGGTGACACCGCGCAGCAGCAGCATCATGACCAGCGTCGCAATAAACGCCTGAACACGACCTTTCGCCACAATAACCCCGGTGACAGCACCAATTGCCGCACCCAGCGCCAGCGCAGCGGCAACGGCCACCAGCGCGTTGACCTCAATCCCGACGATTGAAGCAGCAACCGCACCGGTGAGCGCCAGCAGGGAACCGACGGACAGATCGATACCCGATGTCAGGATCACCAGCGTCATCCCGACCGCCATAATGGCGTTCACGGAGGTCTGCTGAAGAATGTTGAACAGGTTATTAACGGTGAAGAAATTGGGGCTCATGGTCGACACAATCGCGATCAGCACCAGCAGGGCAATCAGCGATTTTTGTTCCATCAGCCATGCCTTTGTGAAATAACGGCGACCAGAAACAGCCTGGGTAGTCATCTTCTTACTCCTGATTCACGCGATTAAGCTTGCCCACAGCGGCAGCCATCAGAACTTCCTGGGTGGCCTGCTCGCGAGTGAATTCACCGCCGAGATGCCCTTCATGCATGACGATAATGCGATCGCTCATGCCTAATACCTCTGGCATCTCGGAAGAGACCAGAATGATGCTCAGACCGTCGGCCTTGAACTGGTTAATCAGCTGATAGATCTCTTTTTTGGCCCCTACGTCCACGCCGCGGGTAGGTTCATCAAGGATCAACACTTTCGGGCGCGTCATCAGCCCGCGTGCAATCGCCACTTTCTGTTGATTACCGCCGGACAGCAGGCCAATCGCCTGTTCCATCGAGGGGGTTTTCACATTAAAGAGGCGGATAAAATCGCTGACTGCCTGCTGTTCATCTTTATGTTTCAGGCTGCCGCCGCTGCGGCTGAAATAGCGCAGGGCGGTAAGAGACATGTTCTCTTTCACCGACATGCCCAGCACTAAGCCGTCGCGCTTACGGTCTTCGGAGATATAAACAATACCATTCGCCAGGCCATCCTGCGGAGAGCGCGTCACCACTTCATGCCCGTCGAGAGTGACATAACCGCTGGATCGCGGCAGCGCACCGTACAGCACTTTCATCAGCTCGGTACGGCCGGCGCCCATTAGCCCTGCCACGCCAAGAATTTCCCCTTTGCGCAGGGTAAAGGAGACATTATCCACGCCCGGGCCACAGAGATTATCCACCTTCAGGCGGATCTCACCCGGTGCTTTGTCGAGGTGCGGGTATTGATCTTCGAGCTTGCGTCCCACCATCATTTCGATAAGCGTATCTTCCGTCAGCGATGCCACTTCACGCTCGGCAATAAACTGCCCGTCGCGGAAGACGGTAACGTCGTCGCAGATCTCGAAAATCTCTTTCATACGGTGAGAGATATAGACAATTCCACGTCCCTGCGATTTCAGCTCGCGGATGACGCGGAACAGGGATTCGGTTTCGGTATCGGTCAGGGCGTCCGTCGGTTCATCCATAATGATGACCTTCGACTCAAAGCTCAGCACTTTCGCGATCTCCACCATCTGCTGGTCGCCAATGGAGAGTTCGCCCACCAGGCGGTCGCTTTTGAAGCGCAGGTTCAGCTTCGCCAGCAGCTTATCCGCTTCGGCATACATCGTTTTCCAGTCAATTTTGCCAAACCGGTTAACAAATTCGCGGCCAAGGAAGATGTTCTCCGCAATAGTGAGCTGCGGGATCAGGTTCAGTTCCTGGTGAATAATGCCGATCCCCGCTTCCTGCGAGGCTTTTGGACCGCTGAAGGTGGTCTCTTTACCCAGCCACAAAAGTGAACCGGCATCGCGTTGATAGATACCGGTCAGCACTTTCATCATGGTGGATTTGCCGGCGCCATTCTCGCCCACCAGCGCCATTACGCGTCCGGCATAAACGTTCAGCGCCGCGCCAGAAAGGGCTTTTACGCCCGGGAACGATTTATCGATCCCTTTAAGTTGCAGTAATGCGTCCATGATGGCCTCAGAAGGTGACGCCAGCACAGAGAATGATATTCGCATACGGGGAACACTCCCCGCTGCGAATCACCGCCTGACTGTCTGCGGTTTGTTGTTTGAACTGTTCGTGCGTTGTGTAACGAATTTCTATGGTGTTTCCCTGGTGTTGTTGCAGTTGCTCAATGTGATTGAGCAACGTTTCGTGGAGTTGCGGATTATGTTGTTTGATTTCCGCTGCGAGAATAGCCGCCTCAACCTGCATCTCCGCGGTCACTACATCCAGTACCTGCATAAACGAGGGCACGCCCTGCGTTAACGCCATATCAATACGGGTTGTGCTGCGCGGAACCGGTAAGCCTGCATCGCAAACCACCAGCGTATCGGTATGCCCAAGACGGGAAATAACCGACGAGATTTCTGAGTTGAGAACCGTGCCTTTCTTCATTTTCTTGCTCCACTAGCGAAACGTTTCGCTGAAATCAGTTTAGTCTTAAGAGTGTTCAGAAAACCACCATGACGTAACAGAATTGTGATCGGTGTCGAAACGTTTCGCTAAGTGAAATGAGACGTAAATTTTGGCGGGAATATTGAGTATGAGTAGGCCGGGTAAGCGAAGCGCCACCCGGCATTTTAAGGAGCTTAAATCTCGACCTGGGTTCCCAGCTCGATCACGCGGTTAGGCGGGATCTCAAACTGGTCCGGCGCACGAAGGGCGTTTCGCTGCAGAATAAGATACAGCTTGCCGCGCAGGCGCAAATACCACGGACGTTTACCGATAATCAGCGACTCATGCGACATAAAGAACGATGTTTCCATCATGCGGCAGCTTAAGCCTTCCAAACCGCAGCGGTGGAAGACCTCTTCCACGTTCGGCGTCTCACGCCAGCCGTAGCTCGCCACCACGCGCCAGAAGGTTGGCGACAGTTGCTCAATTTGAACACGGCGCACATTGTGAACATACGGTGCATCTTCGGTGCGCAGGGTCAGCAGGATAACCCGCTCATGCAGCACCTTGTTGTGCTTGAGGTTATGCATCAATGCGAACGGAATAACGTTCAACGCACGAGACATATACACCGCCGTGCCCGGTACGCGAACCGGTGGTGATTTCTCCAGCGAGGCAATCATCGCCTCCAGGGAGTTTCCGTGTTCATGCATACGACGCAGCAGACGGAAACGCTCGCTTTTCCACGTGGTCATCACAATGAACATCAACAGACCAAGCGTCAGCGGCAGCCAGCCGCCGGAGACAATCTTATCGAGGTTTGCCGAGAACAGCGGTACGTCGATGCACAGGAAGCCCACCAGAATCATCGCCACGAGGAACTTGTTCCAGTGCCAGTTTCGGTACGCCACCGTGGTGGAAAGAAGCGATGTCAGCACCATGGTGCCTGTTACCGCAATACCGTACGCCGCGGCCAGGTTGCTGGAGTGCTCAAAGCTGACGATCACGATCACCACAGCAAAATAGAGCAGCCAGTTAACAAACGGGATGTAGATCTGGCCTGACTCCATCTCTGAGGTATGGATGATACGCATGGGAGAGAGATACCCCAGACGCACGGCCTGGCGCGTCAGAGAGAACACGCCGGAAATGACCGCCTGAGAAGCGATAACGGTGGCCAGCGTGGCCAGAATAAGCATCGGCACCAGCGCCCAATCCGGGGCCAGCAGGAAGAAGGGGTTTTTAATCGCTTCCGGGTTTTTCAGCAGCAGCGCCCCCTGCCCGAAGTAGTTCAATACAAGCGATGGCAGGACAACTAAAAACCACGCCACGCGAATCGGCAGTTTGCCGAAGTGCCCCATATCTGCATACAGCGCTTCAACACCGGTAATAGAGAGCACAACGGCGCCGAGCGCCACGAAGGAAACGACTTTGTATTCAAGGAAGAAATGGATAGCCCAGTATGGGTTCAGCGCCTGCAGAACCTCCGGGTTGCCAATAACTCCGCGCAAACCGAGCGCCGCCAGAATCAGGAACCAGGCCAGCATAATCGGTGCGAACAGTTTCCCCACCAGCCCGGTACCGTGCTTCTGGATAATAAACAGCAACGTCAGAACGATTATCGCCAGCGGAACCACCCACGTATCAAGCTGCGGTGCGATAATCTCAAGCCCCTCAATCGCCGAAAGCACCGAGATAGCAGGCGTGATGACCACTTCCCCATAGAAGAAGCTGCCACCAATCAGGCCAATAATAACCAGTACCGACGTCATTCTGGCCGAGGTGTTGCGCCCCGCAAGGGACATCAGGGTCAGGATCCCCCCCTCACCTGCGTTATCTGCACGCATCACAAAGGAGAGGTATTTAACAGAAACCACCAGGATCAGCAGCCAGAAGATGAGGGACAGGAAGCCAAATACGGCATCGCGTTCAACACCAAAGCCAAACTGGCCGGACAGACATTCACGAAGCGTATAAAGCGGGCTGGTGCCGATATCACCGTAGACAACCCCGATCGCCGCAAGCGTAATTGCGGGTAATGATTGCTTATTATCAGTGCTCATAGACTAGTCTTTTCGTTTAAATAACAAATGTGTTCCTGTTCCCTTGGTCCACAAAAAGCGCACAGTATGCACGATTCGTTGCAAAATCGAACCCCTAAATGCAACCGCATTAATGTAGCGCAAAGAAAATTGCGCCGCACTTCAGCCTATTACCAGCCCTGACTGAAACGTCTATACTCGCTTCAATTAGCCGCCACGACGGCGAAAGGATGCAAAAACTATTATGGCTCACTCACATTTATTAGCAGAAAGAATTTCCCGTCTCAGCAGCGCACTGGAGAAAGGTCTTTTCGAACGCAGTCACGCCATACGCCTCTGTTTACTGGCGGCGTTGAGCGGTGAAAGCGTATTTCTGCTTGGCCCGCCGGGCATTGCCAAAAGCCTGATTGCCCGTAGGCTGAAATTTGCCTTTCAGAATGCACGCGCCTTCGAATACCTGATGACCCGCTTTTCCACCCCTGAAGAAGTTTTCGGCCCGCTGTCCATCCAGGCGCTGAAAGATGAGGGGCGTTATCAACGCCTTACCGAGGGGTATCTGCCGGAAGCAGAGATTGTTTTTCTCGATGAGATCTGGAAAGCGGGACCGGCCATTCTGAATACCCTGCTCACGGCGATTAACGAACGCCGGTTCCGTAACGGCGCCAGCGAAGAGAAAATCCCGATGCGCCTGCTGGTGGCCGCCTCGAACGAACTTCCCGAGGCCGACAGCAGCCTTGAAGCGCTGTATGACCGCATGCTGATCCGCCTGTGGCTGGACAAAGTGCAGGATAAATCGAACTTCCGCTCCATGCTGACCAGCCAGCAGGATGAAAATGAAAACCCGGTAGCCGCTTCACTACAGGTCACGGACGAGGAGTATCAGCAGTGGCAGGTGGATATCGGCAAAATCACACTGCCGGACGCGGTCTTTGAGTTGATCTACCAGCTCCGTCAGCAGCTTGATCTCCTTCCTTCTGCACCTTATGTTTCCGACCGTCGCTGGAAAAAAGCAATTCGTCTGCTGCAGGCCAGCGCCCTGTTCAGCGGGCGCGACGCGGTTGCCCCTATCGATCTGATCCTGCTGAAAGACTGCCTCTGGCACGATGCCGAAGGGATGAATCTGATGCAGCAGCAGCTTGAAATATTGATGACCGGACACGCCTGGGGCCAGCAATCAATGCTCAACCAGCTTGGGGCGATAGCCCAACGGCGCATTCAGCTACAGCAGCAGCAAAGTGATAAAACCGCGCTGAAGGTGAACCGTCTTGGCGGCATGTTCGCCCGTAAACCGCACTACGAACTGCCCGCTGAGCTGACCAGCCCAACGCTGACGCTGCTTCTCCAGCAGCCGCTTAAACTCCATGACATGCAGGTTGTGCACATTACGCTTGAGCGTGACGCGCTGGCCCAGTGGCTTGATAAGGGCGGAGAGATCCGCGGTAAGCTTAACGGTATAGGCTTTGCACAGCCGCTGAATATGGAAGTGGACAGCAGTCAGCAACTGGTGATCCGCGACGTAAGCCTGCAGGGGTCACGCCTTGCCCTCCCGGGAAGCGCCTCTGACAGCATTCCGGAAGAGATCACGCAGCAGCTGGAGGCGCTGGATACCGAATGGCATCAGCAGCATACGCGCTTCAGCGAACAGCAAAAGTGCCTCTTTATTCACAGCGACTGGTTAGGTCGCATTGAAGCCAGCCTGCAGGATGTGAGCGCGCAGATCAAACAGGCTCGTCAATGCTAACGCTGGATACGCTTAACGTCATGCTGGCCGTCAGCGAAGATGGGTTGATCGAAGAGGTGATCATTACTCTTCTGGCGTCTCCTCAGCTGGCGGCTTTTTTTGAAAAATTCCCGAAGCTAAAAAAAGCGATGACGGACGATCTCCCGCGCTGGCGGGACAACCTGCGACAGCGGTTTAAAGAGACCGAAGTGCCACAGGAGTTAACCGAAGAGGTGGCCTGCTATCAGCAGTGCCAGCGGCTTTCCACGTCGCAGTTTATTGTTCAGATCCCGCAAACCCTGACGTTACTCGATAAAGTACACTCCCCGTTTGCCAGCCAGGCCCGGGCGCTGGTCACCGATAACGCCACCTTCACCCCCGCCTTACACACACTCTTTTTACAGCGCTGGCGCCTCAGCCTTGTGGTTCAGGCCACGACGCTGAACCAGCAACTGCTGGATGAAGAGCGTGAACAATTGCTCAGCGAAGTTCAGGAACGCATGACCTTAAGCGGTCAGCTGGAGCAGGTACTGGTAGAGAATGAAAACGCAGCCGGACGTCTCTGGGATATGAGTGCAGGCCAAATCAGGCGTGGGGATTATCAGCTGATTGTCCGGTATGGTGATTTCCTGGCGCAGCAGCCCGAGCTGATGAAGCTTGCGGAACAGCTGGGTCGCTCAAGGGAGGCTAAATCGGTCCCAAAGAAGGATGCCCCGATGGAAACCTTCCGCACCCTGGTGCGGGAACCGGCCACCGTGCCGGAACAGGTGGATGGGCTCCAGCAAAGCGATGACATTTTACGCCTGCTGCCTACGGAGCTGAGCACGCTCGGGATGACCGAGCTGGAATATGAGTTTTATCGTCGGCTGGTGGAAAAACAGCTTCTGACCTATCGCCTGCATGGCGAAGCCTGGCGCGAAAAAATCAGCCAACGTCCGGTGGTCCATCAGGATTTTGATGAGCAACCGCGCGGCCCATTTATTGTTTGTGTGGATACATCTGGCTCGATGGGCGGTTTCAACGAACAGTGTGCCAAAGCGTTCTGCCTGGCGCTGATGCGCGTGGCGCTCGCTGACCGGCGTCGCTGCTTTATCATGCTCTTTTCCAGCGAAGTGGTCAGCTATGAGCTGACCCATCAGCAGGGTATTGAGCAGGCGATCCGCTTTTTAAGCCAGCGTTTTCGCGGCGGTACCGATCTGGCGAGCTGTTTTCGCAGCATTGTGGAACGTATGCAGGGCGGCGACTGGTACGACGCTGACGCGGTGGTGATTTCCGATTTTATTGCCCAGCGGCTGCCGGATGACGTGGTGAATAAAGTGAAGGAGTTACAGCGGGTGCATCAGCACCGTTTCCACGCAGTGGCGATGTCCGCCCATGGAAAACCCGGCATCATGCGCATCTTCGATCATATCTGGCGCTTTGATACCGGGTTGCGTAGCCGCCTGCTCAGACGCTGGCAGCGTTAATTACAGAAGCGAGCTGACGCTTTCGCGTACCTGCTGCGGCCAGACACCACACTGCACCTGACCAATATGCGACAGTTGCAGCAGCAGCATGGTCAAACGGGACTGGCCGATGCCGCCGCCAATGGTCTGCGGCATCTCACCGCGCAGCAGCGCCTGGTGCCATTCCAGCGTGAGACGATCTTCATCACCGGTCACCGCCAGCTGGCGTTTCAGCGCATCAGCATCCACGCGGATCCCCATTGAGGAGAGTTCAAACGCATCTTCCAGCACGGGGTTCCAGACCAGAATATCGCCGTTCAGTCCAGCAAATTCGCCCTCGCTCATGGTGCTCCAGTCATCATAATCCGGTGCACGAACGTCATGACGTTTACCATCCGACAGCTTACCGCCGATCCCCATCAGGAAGACGGCACCCAGTTCTTTAGCGATCGCACGTTCACGACCTTTAGCATCCAGATCCGGGAAACGACTCAGCAACTCCTGGCTGTGAATAAAGTGGATCGATTCCGGCAGGAACGGTGCCAGACCAAACTCTTTGCTTACGGCCGCTTCGGTCGCTTTGATCCCGGCGTAGATCGCCTCAACGGTGGATTTCAGCGTGCCGACATGGCGCTCGCCATCACCCATTACGCGCTCCCAGTCCCACTGGTCAACGTAAACGGAGTGAATGGCAGACAGGCGGTCTTCATCGGGGCGGAGGGCTTTCATGTGCGTGTAAAGCCCTTCACCCGCGCTGAAGTCGTGCTGTCCCAGGGTTTGACGCTTCCATTTCGCGAGGGAATGAACCACTTCGAACTGGGCGTCTGGCAGTGTTTTCACTTTCACCTGCACCGCTTTTTCGCATCCGGACAAGTTATCCTGCGTCCCATCACCCACGCGGCTGAGAATCGGTGCCTGAACTTCAATCAGACCCAGCTTCTCTTCCAGCTGGCGGGAAAAATGGGATTTAACGAAACTGATCTGGCGTTGTTTTGCGATATAAGCGGTTTTCATTATTTATACTCCTGCGTCCTGTTGGTATTGATTAAGCAACAGAAAAGGCATTCAATTCAATAATCAAACAACAAAAAGCCACCTTCACTTTTGATTCGTTAAAATTTAACGCTAGAATAGAGTGATTCATTAATCTTCATAAGAAAAAGCTATGGAAAATTATCAGATCGATAATCTGGACCGCGGCATCCTGGAGGCGTTAATGGCCAATGCCCGTACCGCCTATGCCGAACTGGCGAAGCAGTTTGGCGTCAGCCCGGGGACGATTCATGTTCGTGTAGAAAAGATGAAACAGGCGGGGATCATTACCGGGGCACGTATTGATGTCAGCCCAAAACAGCTGGGTTATGACGTCTGCTGCTTTATTGGCATTATTCTTAAAAGCGCAAAAGATTATCCTTCCGCGCTGGCGAAGCTGAACGCGCTCGATGAAGTCACAGAGGCGTACTACACCACCGGCCACTACAGCATCTTTATCAAGGTGATGTGCCGTTCCATCGACGCCCTGCAGCAGGTACTTATCAACAAGATCCAAACAATCGATGAAATTCAGTCCACCGAGACGTTGATCTCCCTGCAAAACCCGATCATGCGTACCATTCGCCCCTGATCGGGCAAATCCATACCCACATTTTCCACAGGTAGATCCCAGCCCGTTCACAGCGTACAATGGCCCCCTCTTTATCTGAGCGAGCGATCAATGGCGGACATTACCCTTATCAGTGGCAGCACCCTTGGCGGCGCGGAATATGTAGCGGAACATCTGGCTGAGAAGCTGGAGGATGCGGGATTTTCCACACAAACGCTGCACGGGCCTTTGCTTGAAGATCTCCCGACTGATGGGGTCTGGCTGGTGATCACCTCCACGCATGGCGCAGGCGATCTACCGGATAACCTGCAACCTTTATATGACGAACTGCAGGAACAGCAGCCAGACCTGTCAAACGTGCGTTTTGGCGCAGTGGGTATTGGCAGCCGTGAATATGACACCTTCTGCGGTGCTATAGAGAAAGTCGAAGCCGCTGTCACCGCCTGCGGAGCTAAACAGGTGGGTGAAACGCTGAAGATCAACATCCTCGATCATGATATTCCGGAGGATCCGGCTGAGATCTGGCTGGGTGAATGGAAAAAATTACTCAAAAACGATTAAAGATCGCGCGAACAGATGTGGATAACTCTGGTTAAAAGCTCGTATTAAGCAGTAGTTATCCAAAGAACAACGTTGAAGTCGTTTTTGCCCTGTGTATAAAGTCGCGATCTGATCCCAGCTTATACGGGCCAGGATCACCGATCATTCACAGCAAACGATCCTTTCTAACCCCATGATCTTCTTTATGAGATCGGACTTATCCACAAAGGTCCGCGATCCTAATAAGAGATCACAATAGAACAGATCTCTAAATAAAAAGATCTTCTTTTTAATAGCCCAGGATCCCAATGCTTTCTCGAAAGACTAAAGTTGAGTAGAATCCACGGCCCGGGCTTCAATCCATTTTCATACCGCTTTACGCGAGGCAGACCACCATGTTTTATCAGGATCCTTTTGACGTCATCATCATTGGCGGGGGTCACGCAGGCACTGAGGCCGCAATGGCCGCAGCGCGAATGGGTCAGCAGACCCTGCTTTTGACACACAATATCGACACGCTTGGACAAATGTCCTGTAATCCGGCGATTGGCGGCATTGGGAAAGGACACCTGGTAAAAGAAGTGGATGCACTTGGCGGCCTGATGGCGAAAGCGATCGATCACGCAGGCATTCAGTTTAGGATACTAAACGCCAGTAAAGGCCCCGCTGTCCGTGCGACCCGCGCTCAGGCAGACCGGGTACTTTATCGTCAGGCGGTGCGTACCGCCCTGGAGAACCAGCCGAACCTGATGATCTTCCAGCAGGCAGTGGAAGATCTTATCGTGGAGAACGATCGTGTCGTTGGCGCGGTTACCCAGATGGGGCTCAAATTCCGCGCCAAAGCGGTTGTTCTGACCGTCGGGACATTCCTGGACGGTAAGATCCATATCGGTCTGGATAATTACAGCGGTGGACGTGCTGGCGATCCGCCATCTATCCCACTGTCACGCCGTCTGCGTGAACTGCCGCTGCGTGTCAGCCGTCTGAAAACCGGTACTCCACCGCGTATTGATGCGCGCACCATTGATTTCAGCGTGCTGGCACAACAGCACGGCGATAACCCAATGCCGGTCTTCTCGTTCATGGGCAATGCAGCGCAGCATCCGCAGCAGGTACCGTGCTATATCACGCATACCAACGAAAAAACCCATGACGTGATCCGCAATAACCTCGATCGCAGCCCAATGTACGCCGGCGTGATCGAAGGGATCGGCCCACGCTATTGCCCGTCGATCGAAGACAAAGTCATGCGCTTTGCCGATCGTAACCAGCACCAGATCTTCCTGGAGCCAGAAGGGCTGACCTCGAACGAAATCTATCCGAACGGCATCTCCACCAGCCTGCCGTTCGATGTGCAGATGCAAATTGTTCGCTCAATGCAGGGGATGGAGAATGCGAAAATCGTTCGCCCTGGCTACGCTATTGAGTACGATTTCTTCGATCCGCGTGACCTGAAGCCAACTCTGGAGAGCAAATTCATCCACGGTCTGTTCTTCGCAGGTCAGATTAACGGCACCACCGGTTACGAAGAAGCTGCTGCACAGGGCCTGCTGGCCGGTCTGAACGCCGCCCGTTTCTCTGCCGAGAAAGAGGGCTGGGCTCCGGCGCGTTCTCAGGCTTATCTGGGCGTGCTGGTCGACGATCTCTGCACGCTGGGCACCAAAGAACCGTACCGTATGTTTACCTCTCGCGCAGAATATCGCCTGATGCTGCGCGAAGATAACGCCGACCTGCGTCTGACCGAAATGGGTCGTGAGCTGGGTCTGGTGGATGACGAACGCTGGGCGCGCTTCAACGAGAAACTGGAGCGCATTGAGCAGGAACGTCAGCGCCTGAAAACGACCTGGGTTAATCCGCAGGCTGAAACCGCTGCGGAAGTGAACGCTCACTTAACTGCGCCGCTCTCGCGCGAAGCCAGCGGTGAAGATCTGCTGCGTCGCCCGGAAGTGACCTATGAGAATCTGGTGAAACTCACCGCCTTTGCCCCGGGTCTTGAAGACGCTGAAGCGGCAGAGCAGGTTGAGATCCAGGTGAAATACGAAGGTTACATCGCGCGTCAGCAGGATGAGATCGAAAAGCAGCAGCGTAACGAAAACACGCTGCTGCCGGAAATGCTGGACTATCGTCAGGTGACGGGGCTGTCCAACGAGGTGATCGCCAAGCTGAACGATCACAAACCGGTGTCGATCGGCCAGGCCTCCCGCATCTCGGGCGTTACCCCAGCAGCGATTTCGATTCTGCTGGTGTGGCTGAAAAAGCAGGGCATGCTGCGCCGCAGCGCGTAATATGTGTAATTCGCCCGGTGGCGCTGCGCTTACCGGGCCTACAGAACTCCGTAGGGCGGGTTAGCGAAGCGTCACCCGCCACTTAAGTCTCTCAACAGGTATTCACCGTGCTCAATAAACTCTCTCGTCTGCTGGATCAGGCAGGTATTTCGCTCACCGATCACCAGAAAAATCAGCTGGTGGCCTATGTCGATATGCTGAACAAATGGAATAAAGCGTACAACCTCACCTCCGTACGCGACCCCAACGAGATGCTGATTCGCCATATTCTCGATAGCATTGTGGTTGCGCCGTACCTGAACGGTGAGCGCTTTATCGATGTGGGCACGGGTCCTGGCCTGCCGGGTATTCCCCTGTCAATTGTCCGCCCGGAAAGCCATTTCACGCTGCTGGATAGCCTTGGCAAGCGCGTGCGTTTTTTGCGCCAGGTACAGCATGAGCTGAAGCTTGAGAACATCACGCCTGTGCAAAGCAGGGTAGAGGAGTTTCCGGCAGAGCCACCGTTCGACGGGGTTATCAGCCGTGCGTTTGCTTCGCTTAATGACATGGTGAGCTGGTGTAAGCACTTACCGGCAGAGAATGGCCGTTTTTATGCGCTGAAAGGGCAGTTGCCCTGCGATGAAATTGAACAGCTTCCGGACGGTTTTGCCGTCGAGTCCATTGAGAAATTACAGATTCCTCAGCTCGAAGGCGAACGTCATCTGGTGATAATTAAGCCAAACAATTTTTAAAAATTTAATAAAAAATGTGGAATTTGTGCTGTTCTGTCAGTGTTAAAAAACAGCACAACACAACGGATTTTGCCGGAGAGAATTTAACCGTGTTTTTACTAAGGGTTTTCTAATGGTTAACTTCCTCACCATTGTTCACCCTGAAGATAATCAACCACGAAAATATCAGCCTGCTAAAAGTGGAAAGCAGCAACCAGAATGCAATGTTAAATATTTATTAAGAATGTCAATAAAAGGTTTTTATTGTATACGGGGCTGTTTTGAAAATAGTTGCGACATTTTATCTTTAATTTCAGAAAGATGAAATTAAGCGATTTACGAGTTTGATAAATACAACCTTATCGCAAATGTGTATTTTGTGATCTCGTGCACGCTTTGTAGTCAACGTTTTCGCGCTGTTTGCAGTTTTGCTCGAAGGTCGGGGCTTTCATCAAAAGTTGAAAAATAGCGGCGGGGAAAAATATTTAAACATTTATTCACCTTTTCGCTACTTAATGTTTGAAATCACGGGTGCGCACCGTATAATTTGACCGCTTTTTGATGCTTGACTCTGAGCCTTAAAGGACGTTTTATACGACACGCGGCATACCTCGAAGGGAGCAGGAGTAAAAACGTGATGTCTGTGTCGCTCTTGAGTAGAAACGTTGCTCGTAAGCTTCTGTTCATTCAGTTTCTGGCTGTGATAGCAAGTGGACTGCTGTTTAGCCTCAAAGACCCCTTCTGGGGCATCTCCGCCGTGTGCGGGGGTTTGGCGGTTGTGCTGCCAAACGTGTTGTTTATGATTTTTGCCTGGCGTCATCAGGCGCATACACCTGCCAAAGGCCGCGTGGCCTGGTCCTTCGCCCTCGGCGAAGTGTGTAAGGTGTTGCTGACCTTTGCTCTACTGGTGATGGCGCTGGCGGTTTTGAAAGTGGTATTCATGCCGCTGATAGCTACGTGGGTTTTGGTGCTGGTGGTACAAGTTCTGGCTCCAGCTGTAATCAATAACAAAGGGTAAAAGGCATCATGGCTTCAGAAAATATGACGCCGCAGGATTACATAGGTCACCATCTGAATAACCTTCAGCTGGACCTGCGTACATTCTCGCTGGTGGATCCGCATAACCCCCCGGCCACCTTCTGGACGATCAACATCGACTCCATGTTCTTCTCGGTGGTTTTGGGTCTTCTGTTCCTGGCCATGTTCCGCGGTGTTGCTAAAAAGGCGACCAGCGGTGTTCCAGGGAAATTCCAGACGTTCGTTGAGATGATCATCGGCTTCGTCCATGGCAGCGTGAAAGACATGTACCATGGTAAGAGCAAGCTGATTGCGCCACTGGCACTGACCGTGTTTGTGTGGGTCTTCCTGATGAACCTGATGGACCTGCTGCCAATTGACCTTCTGCCGTTTATCGGCGAGCACATCTTCGGCCTGCCTGCGCTGCGTGTGGTTCCGTCTGCTGACGTGAACATCACCCTGTCGATGGCGCTGGGCGTGTTTATCCTGATTCTTTTCTACAGCATCAAAATGAAAGGCGTAAGCGGCTTTGTGAAAGAGCTTACCTTGCAGCCGTTCAACCACTGGGCGTTTATTCCGGTCAACCTGATCCTGGAAGGCGTTAGCCTGCTGTCCAAACCTGTTTCACTGGGTCTGCGACTGTTCGGCAACATGTATGCGGGTGAGCTGATTTTCATTCTGATCGCGGGTCTTCTGCCGTGGTGGTCACAGTGGGTTCTGAATGTGCCGTGGGCCATTTTCCACATCCTGATCATTACGCTGCAAGCCTTTATCTTCATGGTTCTGACGATCGTCTATCTGTCGATGGCGTCTGAAGAGCACTGATTTTTTACCAACACTACTACGTTTTAATTGAAACAAACTGGAGACTGTCATGGAAAACCTGAATATGGATCTGCTGTACATGGCTGCCGCTGTGATGATGGGTCTGGCGGCTATCGGTGCTGCGATCGGTATCGGCATCCTCGGGGGCAAATTCCTGGAAGGCGCTGCGCGTCAACCTGATCTGATTCCTCTGCTGCGTACTCAGTTCTTTATCGTTATGGGTCTGGTGGATGCTATCCCAATGATCGCTGTAGGTCTGGGTCTGTACGTGATGTTTGCTGTCGCGTAGTAGTTGTTTTAAAACCCCAAGCCACAGAAATTTAAGAGGTATTGTGCTGTGAACATGAACGCAACAATCCTCGGCCAGGCCATCGCGTTTATTATCTTTGTCTGGTTCTGCATGAAGTATGTATGGCCGCCTTTAATGGCTGCCATCGAAAAACGTCAGAAAGAAATTGCTGACGGTCTGGCTTCTGCAGAACGTGCAAAGAAAGATTTGGACCTTGCACAGGCCAACGCGACAGACCAGCTGAAAAAAGCGAAAGCGGAAGCTCAGGTAATCATCGAACAGGCTAACAAACGCCGTTCTCAGATCCTGGACGAAGCCAAAGCTGAAGCAGAACAGGAACGTACTAAGATCGTGACACAGGCTCAGGCTGAAATTGAAGCTGAGCGTAAACGTGCTCGTGAAGAACTGCGTAAGCAGGTTGCGATTCTGGCTGTTGCTGGCGCCGAGAAGATCATCGAACGTTCCGTGGATGAAGCTGCTAACAGCGACATCGTGGACAAACTTGTCGCTGAACTGTAAGGAGGGAGGGGCTGATGTCTGAATTTGTTACGGTAGCTCGCCCCTACGCCAAAGCAGCTTTTGACTTTGCTGTCGAACACCAAAATGTCGATCGCTGGCAGAATATGCTGGCGTTTGCCGCTGAGGTGACGAAAAACGAACAAATGGCCGAGTTGCTTTCTGGTGCATTAGCACCTGAAACCCTCGCCGCGTCGTTCATCGCCGTGTGCGGAGAGCAACTGGATGCCAACGGCCAGAACCTGATTAAGGTAATGGCAGAAAATGGTCGTCTCCGTGTGCTCCCGGATGTTCTCGAGCAGTTTGAGCACTTACGTGCCCTTAGTGAAGCTATTGCTGAAGTTGAAGTAACTTCTGCGACTGAACTGAGTCATGAACAGCTTGCGAAAATTACCGCCGCGATGGAAAAACGTCTGTCACGCAAAGTTAAGCTGAATTGCAAAATCGATAAGTCTGTAATGGCAGGCGTAATCATCCGCTCGGGTGATATGGTCATTGATGGCAGCGTACGCGGCCGTCTTGAGCGCCTTGCAGACGTCTTGCAGTCTTAAGGGGACTGGAGCATGCAACTGAATTCCACCGAAATCAGCGAACTGATCAAGCAGCGCATTGCTCAGTTCAATGTTGTGAGCGAAGCTCATAACGAAGGTACTATTGTTTCTGTAAGTGACGGTGTTATCCGCATCCACGGCCTGGCCGATTGTATGCAGGGTGAGATGATTTCCCTGCCGGGTAACCGTTACGCTATCGCACTGAACCTGGAGCGCGACTCCGTAGGTGCAGTTGTGATGGGTCCATACGCTGACCTCGCCGAAGGCATGAAGGTTAAGTGTACTGGCCGTATTCTGGAAGTTCCGGTTGGCCGTGGCCTGCTGGGTCGTGTTGTTAACACCCTGGGTGCACCAATCGACGGTAAAGGTCCGGTTGAGCACGATGGCTTCTCTCCAATCGAAGTTATCGCACCGGGCGTTATCGACCGTCAGTCCGTAGATCAGCCTGTTCAGACGGGTTATAAGTCCGTTGATGCCATGATCCCAATCGGTCGTGGTCAGCGTGAACTGATCATCGGTGACCGTCAGACCGGTAAAACCGCGATGGCTATCGATGCCATCATCAACCAGCGTGACTCCGGCATCAAATGTGTGTACGTGGCTATCGGCCAGAAAGCGTCCACCATTTCTAACGTGGTTCGTAAACTGGAAGAGCACGGCGCGCTGTCTAACACCATCGTTGTTGTGGCTACCGCTTCTGAATCTGCTGCACTGCAATACCTGGCGCCATACGCCGGTTGTGCAATGGGTGAATACTTCCGTGACCGCGGTGAAGATGCACTGATCGTATACGATGACCTGTCTAAACAGGCTGTTGCTTATCGTCAGGTTTCCCTGCTGCTCCGTCGTCCACCAGGACGTGAAGCGTTCCCTGGCGACGTATTCTACCTCCACTCTCGTCTGCTGGAGCGTGCTTCCCGCGTTAACGCGGAATACGTCGAGAACTTCACCAAAGGTGAAGTGAAGGGTAAAACGGGCTCTCTGACCGCGCTGCCGATCATTGAAACCCAGGCGGGTGACGTTTCTGCGTTCGTTCCGACCAACGTAATCTCCATTACCGATGGTCAGATCTTCCTGGAAACCAACCTGTTTAACTCCGGTATTCGTCCGGCGGTTAACCCGGGTATCTCCGTATCCCGTGTAGGTGGTGCTGCTCAGACCAAGATCATCAAGAAACTGTCCGGTGGTATCCGTACCGCGCTGGCACAGTATCGTGAACTGGCTGCGTTCTCTCAGTTCGCATCCGATCTGGACGAAGCAACCCGTAAACAGCTGAGCCACGGTCAGAAAGTGACCGAGCTGCTGAAGCAGAAACAGTACGCACCAATGTCTGTTGCTCAGCAGGGCCTGGTACTGTTCGCGGCTGAACGCGGTTACCTCGAAGATGTGGAACTGGCGAAAATCGGTAGCTTCGAAGCCGCTCTGCTGGCTTACGTCGACCGTGATCACGCTCCGCTGATGCAAGAGATCAACCAGACCGGTGGCTATAACGACGAAATCGAAGGCAAGCTGAAAGCTATCCTCGATTCCTTCAAAGCAACCCAATCCTGGTAATCGTCCGGCGGCTTGTCTCAGGACAAGCCGCCTGGCATTGAGGAGAAGCTCATGGCCGGCGCAAAAGAGATACGTAGTAAGATCGCAAGCGTCCAGAACACGCAAAAGATCACTAAAGCGATGGAGATGGTCGCCGCTTCCAAAATGCGTAAATCGCAGGATCGCATGGCGGCCAGCCGTCCTTATGCAGAAACCATGCGCAAAGTGATTGGTCACCTTGCAAACGGTAATCTGGAATATAAGCACCCTTACCTGGAAGAACGCGACGTTAAGCGCGTGGGCTACCTGGTGGTGTCGACCGACCGTGGTCTGTGTGGCGGCTTGAACATTAACCTGTTCAAAAAACTGCTGGCGGATATGAAAGGCTGGTCCGATAAAGGCGTTCAGTGCGACCTCGCATTGATCGGCTCTAAAGGCGTCTCTTTCTTTAACTCCGTTGGTGGCAACATTGTCGCTCAGGTGACCGGTATGGGTGATAACCCGTCCCTGTCCGAACTGATCGGCCCGGTTAAAGTGATGTTGCAGGCCTATGATGAAGGCCGTCTGGACAGACTGTACGTTGTCAGCAACAAATTTATTAACACCATGTCTCAGGTGCCAACGCTCACTCAGATGCTGCCTTTACCGGCTTCAGAAGATGACGAGCTGAAACAGAAAGCCTGGGATTACCTGTATGAACCCGATCCGAAACCGCTGCTGGATACCCTGCTGCGTCGTTACGTTGAATCTCAGGTTTATCAGGGCGTTGTAGAAAACCTGGCCAGCGAGCAGGCCGCACGAATGGTGGCGATGAAAGCCGCGACCGATAATGGCGGCAGCCTGATTAAAGAGCTGCAGTTGGTTTACAACAAAGCTCGTCAGGCCAGCATTACTCAGGAACTCACCGAGATCGTCTCGGGGGCCGCCGCGGTTTAACCAGGTTTACGAATTACGTAGAGGATTCAAGATGGCTACTGGAAAGATTGTCCAGGTAATCGGCGCCGTGGTGGACGTCGAGTTCCCTCAGGACGCCGTACCACGCGTGTACGACGCGCTTGAGGTACAGAATGGTAACGAGAGCCTGGTGCTGGAAGTTCAGCAGCAGCTCGGCGGCGGTATCGTGCGTACCATCGCGATGGGTTCTTCCGACGGTCTGCGTCGTGGTCTGGAAGTTAAAGACCTTGAGCACCCGATCGAAGTCCCGGTAGGTAAAGCAACACTGGGTCGTATCATGAACGTATTGGGTCAGCCAATCGACATGAAAGGCGACATCGGTGAAGAAGAGCGTTGGGCTATCCACCGCGCGGCACCTTCCTACGAAGAGCTGTCCAGCTCTCAGGAACTGCTGGAAACCGGTATCAAAGTTATCGACCTGATGTGTCCGTTTGCGAAGGGCGGTAAAGTTGGTCTGTTCGGTGGTGCGGGTGTAGGTAAAACCGTAAACATGATGGAGCTGATCCGTAACATCGCGATCGAGCACTCCGGTTACTCCGTATTTGCGGGCGTAGGTGAACGTACTCGTGAGGGTAACGACTTCTACCACGAAATGACCGACTCTAACGTTCTGGACAAAGTATCCCTGGTTTACGGCCAGATGAACGAGCCACCAGGAAACCGTCTGCGCGTTGCGCTGACTGGTCTGACGATGGCTGAGAAGTTCCGTGACGAAGGCCGTGACGTTCTGCTGTTCGTTGATAACATCTACCGTTACACCCTGGCCGGTACTGAAGTATCTGCACTGCTGGGTCGTATGCCTTCAGCGGTAGGTTATCAGCCTACGCTGGCGGAAGAGATGGGTGTTCTTCAGGAACGTATCACCTCTACCAAAACCGGTTCTATCACTTCCGTTCAGGCGGTATACGTACCTGCGGATGACTTGACTGACCCATCTCCAGCAACCACCTTTGCGCACTTAGATGCAACCGTGGTACTGAGCCGTCAGATCGCGTCTCTGGGTATCTACCCGGCCGTTGACCCGCTGGACTCCACCAGCCGTCAGTTGGATCCACTGGTTGTTGGTCAGGAACACTACGACACCGCGCGTGGCGTACAGTCCCTGCTGCAGCGTTACCAGGAACTGAAAGACATCATCGCCATCCTGGGTATGGATGAACTGTCTGAAGAAGACAAACTGGTGGTAGCACGTGCGCGTAAGATCCAGCGCTTCCTGTCCCAGCCGTTCTTCGTTGCGGAAGTATTCACCGGTTCTCCAGGTAAATACGTTTCCCTGAAAGACACCATCCGTGGCTTTAAAGGCATCATGGAAGGCGAATACGATCACCTGCCAGAGCAGGCGTTCTACATGGTTGGTTCCATCGAAGAAGCTGTGGAAAAAGCCAAAAAACTTTAACGCCTTAATCGGAGGGTGATATGGCAATGACTTACCACCTGGACGTCGTCAGCGCAGAGCAACAAATGTTCTCTGGTCTGGTCGAGAAAATCCAGGTAACGGGTAGTGAAGGTGAACTGGGTATCTTCCCGGGTCACGCACCGCTGCTCACCGCCATTAAGCCTGGTATGATCCGCATCGTTAAACAGTTCGGTCACGAAGAGTTTATCTATCTGTCCGGCGGCATTCTTGAAGTGCAGCCTGGCAGTGTGACCGTTCTGGCCGATACCGCTATTCGTGGCCAGGATCTCGACGAAGCGCGAGCCCTGGAATCGAAGCGTAAGGCTGAAGAGCACATTAGCAGCTCTCATGGTGACGTGGATTACGCTCAGGCGTCTGCGGAGCTGGCCAAAGCGATCGCCAAACTGCGCGTTATCGAGTTGACCAAAAAAGCGATGTAACACCGGCTTGAAAAGCACAAAAGCCAGTCTGGATACCAGGCTGGCTTTTTTTTCGTCCTTAATTCATGACGAAAAAGATGTAGAATTTTAAGCACCAAACGTTTTTACTTCTCACTCAAACTACCGTCAGGATGCGTATGTCAAACAGTGCGATGAGCGTGGTGATCCTTGCCGCAGGCAAAGGTACCCGCATGTATTCCGATCTGCCTAAAGTGCTTCATACACTGGCAGGAAAGCCAATGGTGCAGCATGTTATTGATGCAGCAAATGAATTGGGCGCTCGCCAGGTTCACCTGGTCTATGGCCACGGCGGCGATCTGCTTAAAAAGTCGCTGAGCGATGACAAGCTCAACTGGGTGCTTCAGGCTGAACAGCTGGGAACCGGCCACGCAATGCAGCAGGCAGCACCGTTCTTTGCCGATGACGAAGACATTCTGATGCTCTACGGCGATGTTCCGCTGATCTCCATCGACACACTGACTCGCCTGCGTGAAGCCAAACCGCAGGGCGGTATCGGTTTATTAACCGTCGTGCTGGACGATCCGACCGGCTACGGCCGCATCACCCGTGAAAACGGCAACGTCACGGGTATCGTTGAACATAAAGACGCCAGCGAAGCACAGCGCCAGATTCAGGAGATCAACACCGGTATCCTGATGGCTAACGGCGCGGACATGAAGCGCTGGCTGTCTAAGCTCAACAACAACAACGCGCAGGGTGAATACTACATCACCGACATCATTGCGATGGCGTACCAGGAAGGGCGTGAGATTGCGGCGGTTCACCCGGCGCGTATCAGCGAAACCGAAGGGGTGAATAACCGCCTTCAGCTTTCCCGTCTGGAGCGTGTTTATCAGTCCGAACAGGCCGAAAAACTGCTGCTGGCCGGCGTGATGCTGCGCGATCCGGCGCGTTTCGATCTGCGTGGAACGTTAACGCACGGGCGCGACGTTGAAATTGATACTAACGTTATCCTGGAAGGTAACGTCACACTGGGTAACCGCGTCAAAATTGGTGCGGGCTGTGTGATCAAAAACAGCATCATCGGTGATGATTGCGAAATTAGCCCATACAGCGTGGTGGAAGATGCCCGTCTTGACGCAGCGTGCACTATTGGGCCGTTCGCGCGTCTGCGCCCGGGGGCTGAGCTGCTGGAAGGCTCACATGTTGGAAACTTCGTTGAGATGAAAAAAGCGCGTCTGGGTAAAGGCTCTAAAGCCGGTCATTTGACCTATCTGGGCGATGCGGAAATTGGCGACAACGTGAATATTGGCGCAGGAACGATTACCTGCAACTATGACGGCGCGAATAAGTTTAAAACCATCATCGGTGATGATGTGTTTGTTGGTTCCGACACTCAGCTGGTGGCGCCTGTTACCGTGGGTAACGGCGTAACGATTGCCGCCGGGACAACCGTTACGCGCGATATCGCCGAAAACGAACTGGTATTAAGCCGTGTGCCGCAGGTGCACAAGCAGGGCTGGAAACGCCCTGTGAAGAAGAAGTAACGGATTTACCCCTCACCCTAACCCTCTCCCCAAAGGGAGAGGGGATCGTTCGGTGCGGTGTTTTTCTCCCTCGCCCCTTTGGGGAGAGGGCCGGGGTGAGGGGATAATATAATCCTCCCCCCACAAGCAGTACCCATAACAATAACCCCACTCTCTACAAGGCTCGGGGTGCCCGGAAAGGGCAAATACAGGTCAGCGACAACGCATGGCATAACGCCATAATCAGGAAATCTAACTATGTGTGGAATTGTTGGCGCAGTTGCGCAGCGTGATATTGCTGAAATCCTTCTCGAAGGTTTACGTCGTCTGGAATACCGTGGCTACGACTCTGCCGGTCTGGCAGTAGTGGATGCAGAAGGTCATATGACCCGTCTGCGTCGCCTCGGTAAAGTGCAGATGCTGGCCCAGGCCGCGGAAGAACACCCGCTGCACGGTGGTACCGGTATTGCGCATACCCGCTGGGCGACACACGGCGAACCGTCTGAAGGCAACGCGCACCCGCATGTGTCTGAACACATCGTGGTCGTGCATAACGGCATTATCGAAAACCACGAACCGCTGCGCGAAGAACTGAAAGCGCGCGGCTATACCTTCGTTTCTGAAACCGATACCGAAGTGATTGCGCACCTGGTGCACTGGGAGCTGGCACAGGGCGGCACGTTACGTGACGCGGTGCTGCGCGCGATCCCACAGCTGCGCGGTGCGTACGGTACGGTGATCATGGACTCCCGCGATCCGTCCACCCTGCTGGCGGCGCGTTCCGGTAGTCCAATGGTTATCGGTATGGGCATGGGCGAAAACTTTATCGCTTCTGACCAACTGGCGCTCCTGCCGGTCACCCGCCGCTTTATCTTCCTGGAAGAGGGTGATATCGCAGAAGTGACTCGCCGCAGCGTGACGGTATTTGATACCAAAGGCGAGCAGGTGAAACGCCCTGAAATTGAATCCAATCTGCAGTACGACGCGGGCGACAAAGGCGCTTACCGTCACTACATGCAGAAAGAGATTTACGAGCAGCCAAACGCCATCAAAAACACCCTGACCGGTCGTATCAGCCACGGTGAAGTGGACCTGAGCGAACTGGGTGCCAACGCAAACGAGCTGCTCAGCAAGGTTGAGCACATTCAGATTGTGGCCTGCGGTACCTCCTACAACTCCGGGATGGTCTCTCGCTACTGGTTTGAGTCGCTGGCTGGCGTGCCGTGCGATGTGGAAATCGCCTCTGAATTCCGCTACCGTAAATCCGCCGTGCGTCGTAACAGCCTGATGATCACCCTTTCTCAGTCTGGCGAAACGGCAGATACCCTGGCGGCGCTGCGTCTCTCTAAAGAGCTGGGTTACCTGGGATCGCTGGCTATCTGTAACGTGCCGGGCTCATCGCTGGTGCGTGAATCCGATCTGGCGCTGATGACCAAAGCGGGCACTGAAATCGGCGTGGCCTCCACCAAAGCGTTTACCACGCAGCTGACGGTTCTGCTGATGCTGGTGGCGAAACTGGCGCGTCTGAAAGGGCTGGATGCTTCTGTTGAGCATGACATCGTTCATGGTCTGCAGGCACTGCCAAGCCGTATTGAGCAGATGCTGTCTCAGGACAAGCGCATTGAAGCCCTGGCTGAAGATTTCTCTGACAAGCACCACGCCCTGTTCCTCGGCCGTGGCGACCAGTACCCCATTGCGCTGGAAGGCGCGCTGAAGCTGAAAGAGATCTCCTACATCCACGCTGAAGCCTACGCGGCAGGCGAGCTGAAACACGGCCCGCTGGCGCTGATTGACGCGGATATGCCGGTTATCGTTGTGGCACCTAACAACGAACTGCTGGAAAAACTGAAGTCCAACATTGAAGAAGTTCGCGCCCGCGGTGGTGTGCTGTACGTCTTCGCTGATAAGGACGCCGGTTTTGCCAGCAGCGACAACATGCACATCATCGAGATGCCGCACGTAGAAGAGGTTATTGCCCCTATCTTCTACACCGTGCCGCTGCAGTTACTGGCTTACCACGTTGCGCTGATCAAAGGCACCGACGTTGACCAGCCGCGTAACCTGGCGAAATCGGTCACCGTAGAATAATCCCTCCAGGCTCCACCTTCGGGTGGAGCTTTTTTACCCTGCCTGGTTTGTTTTTAATCAACGCATTCGCGTTTTTATTTATGACAATCTGTCATCTTCAGCTACTTTTTTCAGTGTCACATAAAGAAAATATTTCTGAAAAGTTGTTGTCATGATTGTGGCTAACATGATGATAAATCAGGAATCTTTCGCTGGTTTTTAAGCTAAATTTCCATTGTCATAAAACTGTCATAATTCGTACATTTATCTGTCACCTGTTTGTCCTATTTTGCTCATCGTAGCCACTTAAACAATGATTTACGAAATCCTTGCAGGAGACATTATGAAAGTTATGCGTACCACTGTCGCAACTGTTGTCGCCGCGACCTTATCTCTGAGCGCTTTCTCTGTATTCGCAGAAGCAAGCCTGACTGGCGCTGGTGCAACCTTCCCTGCGCCGGTGTATGCCAAATGGGCGGATACCTACCAGAAAGAAACCGGTAACAAGGTTAACTATCAGGGTATCGGCTCCTCCGGTGGCGTGAAACAAATTACCGCAAACACCGTTGATTTCGGCGCATCCGACGCTCCGCTGTCTGATGACAAACTGGCTCAGGAAGGCCTGTTCCAGTTCCCGACCGTAATCGGTGGTGTAGTTCTGGCGATCAACCTGCCGGGCGTGAAGTCCGGTGAGCTGGTGCTGGACGGCAAAACCCTGGGTGATATCTACCTGGGCAAAATCAAAAAATGGGATGACGAAGCCATCGCTAAGCTCAACCCTGGCCTGAAGCTGCCTTCTCAGAACATCGCCGTGGTTCGCCGCGCGGATGGTTCTGGTACCTCTTTCGTCTTCACCAGCTACCTGGCGAAGGTGAACGAAGAGTGGAAATCTAAAGTCGGTTCCGGCTCTACCGTTAACTGGCCAACCGGTCTGGGCGGTAAAGGGAACGACGGTATCGCCGCGTTCGTACAGCGTCTGCCAGGTTCTATCGGTTACGTAGAATATGCGTACGCCAAGCAGAACAACCTGTCCTACACCAAACTGGTTTCTGCTGATGGCAAACCTGTCAGCCCGACTGAAGAGAACTTTGCCAACGCTGCAAAAGGCGCTGACTGGAGCAAATCCTTCGCTCAGGACCTGACTAATCAGAAAGGTGAAGACGCGTGGCCAATCACCTCTACCACCTTCATTCTGGTTCACAAAGAGCAGAAGAAACCTGAGCAGGGTGCAGAAGTGCTGAAGTTCTTCGACTGGGCATACAAAAACGGCGGCAAACAGGCTAATGACCTGGATTATGCCAGCCTGCCAGACAGCGTGGTTGAGCAGATTCGTGCTGCATGGAAAACCAACGTGAAAGACAGCAGCGGTAAAGCGCTGTACTAACAGGATATATTTAACGAAGATGGCGGGTGGCGCTACGCTTACCCGCCCTACGGTTAACGCTGTAGGCCCGGTAAGCGTCAGCGCCACCGGGCATATTCGTAAAACGTCTCAAACAGAAGAGTAATTTATGGCTGCAACCAAGCCTGCATTTAACCCTCCGGGTAAAAAAGGTGACATGATTTTCAGCGCGCTGGTAAAACTGGCTGCGCTGATTGTGCTATTGCTGCTGGGGGGCATTATCGTGTCTCTGATTTTCTCCTCCTGGCCGAGCATTCAGAAATTCGGTTTCTCCTTCCTGTGGACCAAAGAGTGGGACGCGCCGAATGATATCTACGGTGCGCTGGTGCCGATTTACGGCACGCTGGTTACCTCTTTTATCGCCCTGCTGATTGCAGTTCCGGTAAGCTTTGGTATCGCCCTGTTCCTGACGGAACTGGCTCCGGGCTGGCTGCGACGTCCGCTGGGTATCGCCATTGAACTGCTGGCGGCCATTCCAAGTATCGTGTACGGCATGTGGGGTCTGTTTATCTTTGCGCCACTGTTTGCCACGTATTTCCAGGAGCCGGTGGGTAATGTTCTTTCCGCTATTCCGTTTGTGGGGGCGCTGTTCTCCGGCCCGGCATTCGGTATCGGTATTCTGGCGGCTGGTGTGATCCTCGCCATCATGATTATTCCGTACATTGCGGCAGTTATGCGTGATGTGTTCGAACAAACCCCGGTGATGATGAAAGAGTCGGCTTACGGCATTGGCTGCACCACCTGGGAAGTGATCTGGCGTATCGTTCTTCCGTTCACCAAAAATGGGGTGATCGGGGGCGTGATGCTGGGCTTAGGGCGTGCGTTGGGTGAGACCATGGCGGTGACCTTTATCATCGGTAACACCTACCAGCTCGACAGTGCCTCGCTCTATATGCCGGGTAACAGTATTACCTCCGCACTGGCGAACGAATTCGCCGAAGCGGAATCCGGGCTGCACGTGGCGGCGCTGATGGAGCTGGGTCTGATCCTGTTCGTGATTACCTTCATCGTACTGGCGATCTCCAAGCTGATGATCCTGCGTCTCGCGAAAAATGAGGGGGCACGCTAATGGCAACTCTCGAAATGCAAAGCACTGCTCAGCTTGCGGAATCCCGCCGCAAAATGCAGGCGAAGCGTCGTTTCAAAAACCGTATCGCGCTGACGCTCTCGATGGCAACGATGGCATTCGGTCTGTTCTGGCTGATCTGGATCCTCTTCTCTACCGTGGTTCGCGGTATCGACGGCATGTCTCTGGCGCTGTTCACCGAAATGACGCCGCCGCCGAACACGGCGGGTGGTGGACTGGCGAACGCCCTGGCAGGCAGCGGATTGCTGATCCTGTGGGCGACGGTATTCGGTACGCCGCTTGGCATCATGGCGGGTATCTATCTGGCGGAATATGGCCGTAAATCCTGGCTCGCAGAAGTGATTCGTTTCATTAACGACATTCTGCTCTCTGCGCCGTCTATTGTGGTGGGTCTGTTTGTTTACACCATTGTTGTGGCACAAATGGAACACTTCTCCGGCTGGGCGGGTGTGATTGCGCTGGCGCTGCTGCAGGTGCCTATCGTCATTCGTACTACCGAGAACATGCTCAAACTGGTGCCGGACAGTCTGCGTGAAGCGGCGTATGCGCTGGGTACACCAAAGTGGAAAATGATCTCCGCGATTACGCTTAAAGCCTCTGTTTCCGGGATCATGACCGGTATTCTGCTGGCCATTGCCCGTATCGCGGGTGAAACGGCACCGCTGCTGTTTACCGCCCTCTCCAACCAGTTCTGGAGCACGGACATGATGCAGCCGATCGCCAACCTGCCGGTGACGATCTTTAAATTTGCGATGAGCCCATTCGCGGAATGGCAGCAGCTGGCCTGGGCCGGGGTGCTGATCATCACCCTTTGCGTATTGTTGCTGAACATTCTGGCGCGCGTCATTTTCGCGAAGAAGAAACACGGTTAATTTTTTACGGCGCGGCAGCTCGCGGCGCCGAATGAGGAAATGAGTCAATGAGTATGGTTGATACTGCCCCGGGTAAGATTCAGGTTCGTGATTTGAACTTCTACTACGGCAAATTCCATGCCCTGAAGAATATCAACCTGGATATCGCGAAGAACCAGGTAACGGCATTCATCGGTCCGTCCGGCTGTGGTAAATCCACGCTGCTGCGCACCTTTAACAAAATGTACTCGCTCTATCCAGAGCAGCGTGCCGAAGGCGAAATCATCTTGGACGGTGAAAACATTCTGACCCAGGCTCAGGATATCGCCCTGCTGCGCGCCAAAGTGGGCATGGTTTTCCAGAAACCGACGCCGTTCCCGATGTCGATATACGACAACATCGCGTTTGGTGTACGCCTTTTTGAAAAGCTCTCCCGTGCCGATATGGACGAGCGCGTGCAGTGGGCCTTGACCAAGGCCGCATTATGGAACGAAACCAAAGATAAGTTGCACCAGAGCGGTTACTCTCTCTCCGGCGGGCAGCAGCAGCGTCTGTGCATTGCGCGTGGAATCGCGATCCGCCCGGAAGTGTTGCTGCTGGATGAGCCGTGTTCAGCGCTGGACCCGATCTCAACCGGTCGTATCGAAGAGCTGATCACCGAGCTGAAGCAGGATTACACCGTGGTTATCGTGACCCACAACATGCAGCAGGCTGCGCGTTGCTCCGACCACACGGCATTTATGTACCTGGGCGAGTTGATTGAGTTCAGTAACACGGACGATCTGTTCACCAAGCCCGCTAAAAAGCAAACAGAAGACTATATCACCGGTCGTTACGGTTGATTCAGGAGCGCGCTATGGACAATCTCAATCTTAATAAACACATTTCCGGCCAGTTCAACGCAGAGCTGGAAAGTATTCGCACTCAGGTCATGACCATGGGTGGCATGGTCGAGCAACAGCTTTCTGATGCGATTACGGCGATGCATAACCAGGACAGCGAACTGGCGAAGCGCGTTATCGAAGGCGATAAAAACGTCAACATGATGGAAGTGGCGATTGACGAAGCGTGTGTGCGCATCATCGCCAAGCGTCAGCCGACGGCGAGCGATCTGCGTCTGGTGATGGCCATCATCAAAACCATCGCCGAGCTGGAACGTATCGGTGACGTTGCGGATAAAATCTGCCGCACCGCGCTGGAGAAATTCTCTCAGCAGCACCAGCCGCTGCTGGTGAGCCTGGAGTCGCTGGGCCGCCACACGGTGCAGATGCTGCACGACGTGCTGGATGCCTTTGCGCGTATGGATCTGGATGAAGCGGTACGTATCTACCGTGAAGACAAGAAAGTCGACCAGGAGTATGAAGGCATCGTGCGCCAGCTGATGACCTACATGATGGAAGATTCACGTACGATCCCAAGCGTACTGACCGCCCTGTTCTGCGCGCGCTCTATCGAGCGTATCGGCGACCGCTGCCAGAACATTTGCGAATACATTTTCTACTTCGTGAAAGGTCAGGACTTCCGTCACGTGGGCGGCGATGAGCTGGACAAGCTGCTGGCGGGTAAAGATCCAAAAGAGTAATCGGTGGTTAAAATGCCCGGTGGCGCTGCGCTTACCGGGCCTACAAAAACCTATCGTGTAATATTCCACCCGCGCGCCTTCCACAATTCCGGCAACTGCGCCAGATCGGTAAAGGTCGTCACTTTTGGATGATCGATCGGCTTGTTGTGCGGGTCGGCACAGAAATAAAACACTTCCATTCCTGCATCAATGCCTGACTGCGCGCCCGCGGACGAGTCATCCACCAGAATACAGTTCTCTACGTTGACGTTCATTGCGTTTGCCGCATGGAACATTAGCGCAGGATCTGGCTTCCAGCGTTGAATATCGTAGCCGCTGAACAATTTTTCCGGGAAGTGGTGCAGCATCTCAAGCTTACCCAGCGAGTGCTGCATTTTGCTGACCGGTCCGTTAGACACCACGCAGATTGGTACCGTCATGGCATCCAGCAGCGCGTTTGCGCCAGCAATGACCTCCAGCTCAGAATCGAACAGGCGTGCGACCTCGGCGCGGTACACCGGTTCCAGATCCGTTTTCGCCAGATCCACACCGTGTTCGGCGTTAATGATGTCGATGATCTCGTACAGCTTCACGCCCTTAAAGCGTTTGAACACCTCGTTGAGATCGAGCGTAATGCCAAATTCCTGGAACATGGCGACATACGCGCGGGAACAAATGACCTCACTGTCGACCAGCGTACCGTCGCAGTCGAAAAATACCGCTTCAATTCCGGACATGCCTTTCCCTTTTTACAAGTTTAACGTTTACGTACTGCAGTTCAACGAGACGCAATCGTTGCCGTATAAGCAAAATCAATGAAAAAAGTATCTCGTAACCGCCACTATTGTCGCATTTTGGTATAGGATAGCGACGAATTTTCCCTCCTTGTTCGGAAATTGATGATGAGTCAACAACACACAACCCAGACATCGGGTCAGGGTCTGCTTGAGCGCGTGTTTAAACTGCGCGAGCACGGCACAACGGCACGCACCGAAGTGATCGCCGGTTTTACCACCTTCCTGACGATGGTCTATATCGTTTTTGTTAACCCACAAATTCTGGGCGTTGCTGGCATGGATACCAGCGCCGTCTTCGTAACCACCTGCCTGATCGCTGCACTTGGCAGCATTCTGATGGGCGTATTCGCTAACCTGCCGGTTGCGCTGGCTCCGGCGATGGGGCTTAACGCATTCTTTGCGTTCGTAGTAGTTCAGGCGATGGGGCTGCCGTGGCAAGTCGGCATGGGCGCTATCTTCTGGGGCGCGGTTGGTCTGCTGCTGCTGACTATTTTCCGCGTGCGCTACTGGATGATTGCTAACATTCCTGTCAGCCTGCGCGTGGGTATCACCAGCGGTATCGGTCTGTTCATCGGTATGATGGGGCTGAAAAATGCCGGTGTTATCGTCGCTAACCCGGAGACGTTGGTCAGCATCGGTCACCTGACCTCCCATAACGTGCTGCTGGGCGTGCTGGGCTTCTTTATCATCGCGATCCTCGCTTCGCGCAATATTCATGCGGCGGTGCTGGTATCCATCGTAGTGACCACCCTGCTGGGCTGGATGCTGGGTGACGTGCACTATAACGGCATTGTCTCCGCACCACCGAGCGTCTCTACCGTTATTGGCCATGTTGATCTGGCGGGTTCCCTGAATCTGGGTCTGGCGGGGGTGATTTTCTCCTTTATGCTGGTGAACCTGTTTGACTCGTCCGGCACGCTGATCGGCGTGACCGACAAAGCGGGTCTGGCGGATGAGAAAGGTAAATTCCCGCGCATGAAGCAGGCGCTGTTTGTGGACAGCATCTCCTCTGTCAGCGGTGCTTTTATCGGAACCTCTTCTGTTACCGCTTACATTGAGTCTTCTTCCGGTGTCTCCGTAGGGGGCCGTACCGGTCTGACCGCGGTAGTGGTGGGTATTCTGTTCCTGCTGGTGATCTTCCTTTCTCCACTGGCTGGCATGGTTCCACCGTATGCGGCTGCCGGTGCGCTGATTTACGTGGGGGTACTGATGACCTCCAGCCTGTCGCGCGTGAAGTGGGATGATTTAACCGAAGCGGTACCGGCGTTTATTACCGCGGTAATGATGCCGTTCAGTTTCTCTATTACTGAAGGTATCGCGCTGGGCTTTATCTCTTACTGCGTGATGAAGATTGGCACTGGTCGTTTCCGAGACCTCAGCCCGTGTGTCATCATTGTGGCGCTGCTGTTTGTGCTGAAGATTGTGTTTATCGACGCCAAATAAACATGTTTGCACCCTCTCCCGTGGGAGAGGGCTGGGGTGAGGGCATCAGCCCGCACCTCACTTAAGCCTTCACCCTCTTGATATAATCCCCAAACGCCGTCAGTTGGCCAGAGAGATGGTCACGCGTGCTCTGATCCACCACTTCACCCGTCTGCGGGTCGACCTTATTCTGAATCACGCCACCCATAAATTCCGGCTTGTTCATGACCATTGCATCCAGGAATACCAGGATCTGGCGCAGATGATACTGGCAGCGCGCACCGCCAATGGCACCCATTGAACTGGTCTGAATCAGCACCGGCTTACCGGAAAGCGGCTGCTCCGGCAGGCGGGATAGCCAGTCAATTGCGTTTTTCAGACCACCCGGAACCGAGTAGTTATACTCTGGCGTCACAATCACCACCCCGTCAGCCTGGCGAATCTGCTCAGCCAGCGCTTCGACGCTCTGCGGAAAGCCTTCTTCCTGCTGCACGTCCGCATCGTAAAGGGGAATGTCGCCAATGGACGGCAGGGCGCTAATCTCCATACCCGCCGGAGCAAGCTGTGGCAGCGTACGGGCAACCATCCCGTTAAATGAACCTTTGCGCAGGCTTCCCAGTAATGTAACGACTTTCAACGTTTCAGACATGATTACTCCTGTTTCATCATGATGACCCTGAACGGATCAGCTAAGGGTATATGCTTTTTCTGCCGGTAAACTGGTTAATCTCATCAGGCGCGCGGCGGGCTCGTTGGCTCGTTCGGGCACATCCGGAAGGCTACTCCATCCCTGTTTACTGTCAAATTCCCAGATTTTCAGCCGTTCAATGGCAGGTGTCACTGCTACAGACCAGATCAGTACGTCTTCAACATCGCTGAGCGCTTCTACCAGCGCGGCTTGCGTGGAGCGCAGGCGTCCGGAGCCCGGCAGGAGTTGCAGTTGACTGGCATCGTCTGACGCGCAGCCACAGAGCTTACGAATGCTCTGACGCAAGGTGATAAGCTGAGCCCGGGCTTCAGTGGGATCGTTCTGGTTGCGCACCCACAGCTGTTCATTGCTGGAGAGCGGGTAATCATCATGCGGGCTGGCGCCGTGAAAACCGCGTGTCGCGCGCTGAAGCTCCATATCCAGCCCGCAATCGCCTTCGGTGGTGAGTGCCACGCCAATAATATTGCCCGTATAGGCAATGGAGAAACGCGGCAGCTCCGGGTCGGCAAAGACCGGACGACCTTCAGGTTGGATGATGATGTCCGGCAGCTCACTGGTGCCGTACAGCATAAATAGCAGTTCAGCAAGAAGCGCCCGGGACGCCAAAAAACGCGACCGACGGTGCTCAGGAAGTTTGAGCGCTTCACTGTGACACGCTGAAGAAATTCTGGCCGATACGAGACGACCTTCTGTCAGTATCCCTCTTGCAAAGTGCGTAGCCATTTTTCGCTCCTTGATAATGGTCGTAGTCGGTTAAACGGTTACATCATTATCGCTTAACTCAACTCCTGTTTTAATCAGTAAATGATAGTAAGAAAAGGCTGAGGACCGAACTTTACATTTTCTTAGGCGAAAATTGGATCGCTGACACCCTATAACGCCTTGATGGTCTCGCGTAGCCAGAGGATTTTCGGATTATGGCTGTTCCGTTTATGCCAGATCTGCGTGAAGGGCTGGAGGACCATAAGTAAAAGGATGCAGAGCATGCTACAGCCAATCAGAATCCCGATCAGCATATTGCGCGCAAACGGCGTCAAGAACGAGACCGCCATACTGACCATCGTGGAATACTGCTCGCGATTAAAACCCATGGTTTCCATCAGCAGCACCGGGGAAACGGTTACATAGGTGAGGATCGCCGCCACGCACAGGGTAGCGTTCAATAACCGACTAATAAAAAACGGTTCAGTAGCTTTCGGCCGGATGGCTCTCTTTGAGTACGGCAATCGACTGGACAAGGGTGATTTCCCGGGGGGAAATCACCCTTCAGTAACGGGGGTCACTTACCAATACAGAAGCTCGAGAAGATCCTCCCAAGCAGATCGTCCGACGTAAACTCCCCGGTGATCTCACTCAGATTCTGCTGCGCCAGGCGCAACTCTTCCGCCAGCAATTCTCCCGCCCATGCGCCAATCAGCTGCGCTTTGCCCTGCTCGAGGTGACGTGCCGCCTCTTCCAGCGCCTGCAGGTGGCGACGCCGCGCCAGGAAGCCGCCTTCCATGCTGGTGTCAAAGCCCATGCTCTGCTTGAGATGGTTACGCAGGTCGTCAACGCCCTCGCCGGTGCGGGCCGACAGACGGATAAGTGAGTGACCATTCACATCGCTGATGCCCAGCGTTTCGCCGGTGACGTCTGCTTTGTTACGCACCACGGTGATCGGCAGTTTAGCTGGCAGACGGGCGATAAAGTCCGGCCAGATCTCCGCCGGGTCTACGGCGTCGGTCGTGGTGCCATCTACCATAAACAGCACACGGTCGGCCTGCTCAATCTCCTGCCAGGCGCGCTCGATACCAATACGCTCCACTTCGTCGCTGGCATCACGCAGACCCGCAGTGTCGATGATATGCAACGGCATGCCGTCGATGTGAATATGCTCGCGCAGCACGTCGCGGGTGGTCCCGGCGATGTCGGTCACGATCGCCGCCTCACGGCCCGCGAGGGCATTCAGCAAGCTCGATTTACCGGCGTTTGGACGACCCGCGATGACCACCTTCATCCCTTCACGTAGCAGGCTCCCCTGGCGCGCTTCGGCGCGAACGGCATCGAGATCGGCCATCACATCATTGAGCTGGGCTTCAATTTTACCGTCAGAGAGAAAGTCGATTTCTTCATCCGGGAAGTCAATCGCTGCTTCGACGTAGATCCTGAGGTGAGTAAGTGCTTCCACAAGGTGATTTACGCGTGCGGAAAACGCGCCCTGCAACGAGTTCAGGGCGGAGCGAGCCGCCTGTTCAGAGCTGGCGTCGATCAGGTCTGCAATCGCCTCGGCTTGCGCCAGGTCGAGCTTGTCGTTGAGGAAGGCACGTTCGGAGAACTCGCCCGGCTTCGCAATGCGCAGGCCCGGCAGAGTCAGAATACGTTTTAACAGCAGGTCGAGGATGACCGGGCCACCGTGACCCTGCAGCTCCAGCACGTCTTCACCGGTAAAGGAGTTCGGGCCGGGGAACCACAGCGCAATGCCCTGGTCCAGTGGGGTACCGTCGCTGTCTTTAAACGGCAGATAATCAGCGTAGCGCGGCTTTGGCAGTTTACCCAGTACCGCTTCAGCGACCTCGCGCGCCTTCAGGCCGGAGATACGCAAAATGCCTACACCACCGCGTCCCGGTGGGGTTGCCTGGGCGACGATAGTGTCGTTATGGCTCATGGTTGCTCTCGTTGAATACAAATAAAAAAGGCGGTCAATCGACCGCCCTTATTTTAGCGTTAACTTACCGAATCAGGACTTTTTCTTTTCGCGGCTATGCAGGCCACGTTTTTCCAGACCACGGTAAATCAGCTGCTGCTGGATGATGGTCACCAGGTTGCTGACGATATAGTACAGCACCAGACCTGACGGGAACCACAGGAAGAACACGGTGAAGATGACCGGCATAAAGGTCATGATCTTCTGCTGCATCGGGTCGGTCACGGTGGTCGGAGACATCTTCTGGATGAAGAACATCGTCACGCCCATCAGGATCGGCAGGATGTAGTACGGGTCCTGTGCGGACAGGTCATGGATCCACAGGGCGAACGGCGCATGGCGCAGCTCAACGGAACCCATCAGCATGTAGTACAGCGCAAGGAAGATTGGCATCTGAATCAGCAGCGGGAAGCAGCCCCCCAGCGGGTTCACTTTCTCTGCTTTATACAGGGCCATCATCTCCTGGCTCTGACGCTGTTTGTCATCGCCCAGACGCTCGCGCATTGCCTGAATCTTCGGCTGCAGCATACGCATCTTCGCCATGGAGGTGTACTGCGCTTTGGTCAGCGGGTACATGATGCCACGTACGATGAAGGTGATAACGATGATGGAGAAGCCCCAGTTACCCAGGAAGCTGTGGATGAACTTCAGCAGCTTGAACAGCGGCTGAGAGATGAACCACAACCAGCCGTAGTCAACGGTCAGATCCAGGTGCGGTGCAACAGCAGCCATTTTGTCCTGGATTTCCGGGCCGACCCACAGGGTGCTTGCCAGCTTACCGGTTTGACCCGGCTGAACCAGAACCGGCTGAGATTTGTAGCCGATAGCCGCAATACCGTTGCCCAGATTCGCGGTGTAGAAGTTATTGGTACCGTCGTTATTTGGGATCCATGCCGTTGCGAAATACTGCTGCAACATTGCCACCCAACCGCCTTTGGAGCTGACGTTCAGGTTTTCGTTATCGGCAATGGTGTCGAATTTGTATTTCTCATACTTCGCGTCAGGCGTGGAGTATGCCGCGCCACGGAAGGTATGCAGCGCAAAGTTGCTGCTTCCGGTGTCACGGTGAGACGGCAGATTGATGGACTGCTTCAGTTGACCAAAGGTCGATACTTCAAGCGGTTTCGCACCGGCGTTCTGTACGCTGTAGCCCACGTTCACTGCATATTCACCGCGTTTCAGGGTGAAGGTTTTAGTGAAGGTGTTGCCTGCCGCGTCGGTGTAGGTCATCGGAATAACGAGTTCGTTCTGGCCATCAGCCAGTACAAAGGTGTCGTTTTCGACGTTGTACAGTGGACGCGCACCGTTAGCCGGGTTATCCGGGCCATCACGACCGGTCAGGCCGCTCTGCGCCTGGTAGATAAACTCTGGCGTGGTTTCCAGTAACTGGAACGGCTCGGTAGACTTCAGCTCTTTCGGGTAGGTCAACAGCAGCGCCTGCTCAACATCACCACCACGGGTGTTGATAGTCAGCTCAAGCACATCGGTCTTAACCGTAATCTGTTTCCCCTGGCCACTGGCCGGTACGCCCTGGTCGGCGGCACTCCCCTGGCTGCTCGTTGTCTGCGTGGTCTGCTGCTGGGGTTGAGGATTTTTATCCTGCTCCCATGCCTGCCAGATCATGAAAGACACGAACAACAAAGCGATGATAAGAAGATTGCGTTGCGAATCCATCGTTAGTGTTCTCTGGTATCAAAGGGTCCTGGGGGGACGGGGTCGTCTCCACCTGGGTGTAAAGGGTGGCATTTTAATACGCGTTTCACCGTCAACCAACTGCCTTTTATCACTCCAAACCTGCGCAATGCCTCAATTCCGTAGCTTGAGCATGTTGGCGTGAAACGGCAGTGTGGCCCGAGTAGCGGACTAATCAGGCGTTGATAGACCCGAATGAGGGCTATCAGGACCCGCGAGCCAGGCGACAGTGGCGGCGCCATAATTTTTCCAACGCTTCCGAGAGAGCACGGTTATCGAGGTCGGCAACCCCTTTTTTCGCCACCACCACGAAATCCATAGAAGGCAGTTCGTGCTGACGTAAACGGAAGCTTTCACGCGTCAGACGTTTAATCCGGTTGCGTTCATGCGCACGCTTAACGTTTTTCTTGGCGACAGTAAGACCGATGCGGGGATGCCCCAGCGAATTTTGGCGGCCGAGGATGGTGATTTGCGGCGTGCCAGCCCGTAGTGGCTGCTGGAAGACGAAAGTGAAATGAGCGGGAGTTAACAAACGTAACTCCCTGGGAAATGCTAGCTTAACCACTCAGGGGTTAGCTTTATTACTTGGAAACGGTCAGACGAGCGCGGCCTTTAGCACGACGACGTGCCAGAACCTGACGACCATTTTTAGTAGCCATACGAGCACGGAAGCCGTGAGAACGGTTGCGCTTCAGTACAGACGGTTGAAAAGTGCGTTTCATGGCGATTTCTACCTAAACTTGAATAAATTCACTGACTTTTGCGTATACCCGAACGAGATTCGAACGACTAACGCCTCAGCGTGGGTGATTAAAGAGGCCGGATTGTAATAATTGTACACTCCGGAGTCAATTCTCTTTCCTTATTTCCCGCGTATTTCCGCACGATTTCGCGTGGAAAATGAGCAACGGACGACGCAGGAAGAAGAGCATCACGCGCCGGGTCGAGGATTATACGGTCTCATCAACAAAGCGCAAGGATCGTCCTGGATCTTCGTTAGATCATTTAAGCAAAAAATTGTCTGTTCTCATTAAATTTTCCAATATGCGGGCTAAATCGTGGGGCACTCCCGCCAGGATCGTTTACACTTACCCGGTTTCGGATCTTCCTGTGGATAAATCGGGAAGAATCTGTGAGAAACAGAAGATCTCTGGCTCAGTTTAGGCTATGATCCGCGGTCCCGATCGGGATCCAGCGATGCTGGCCGGGCATAAACACAATATCGTTCAGGTTGTTTCAACGATGGCGTGTATAACCGCAGATAGCGGTTCGCACATCCCCCTCATTGGGTCATGTCGATGTGCGCCAACAATCATGAATATTCAATAGTTTTCTTTTATTGTTCGAGTGGAGTCCGCCGTGTCACTTTCGCTTTGGCAGCAGTGTCTTGCCCGATTGCAGGATGAGTTACCAGCCACAGAATTCAGTATGTGGATCCGCCCGTTGCAGGCGGAACTGAGCGATAACACGCTGGCTTTGTATGCGCCAAACCGTTTTGTGCTCGATTGGGTAAGGGACAAGTACCTTAATAACATCAACGGACTGCTGAATGATTTCTGCGGGTCAGATGCCCCGCAGCTGCGCTTTGAAGTAGGCACAAAGCCGGTTACCCAGACGGTGCGCGAAACCGTAAACGTGGCAGCGCCTGCTCAGGCGGCACCCGCTCCGGCTCCTCGCGTTGCTCCTGCTGCACGTCCGGGTTGGGATAATGTGCCTGCCCCGGCAGAACCGACCTACCGCTCTAACGTTAACGTCAAACACACCTTCGATAACTTCGTGGAAGGTAAATCGAACCAGCTGGCACGCGCGGCGGCTCGCCAGGTGGCAGACAACCCCGGTGGAGCCTATAACCCGCTGTTCCTCTATGGCGGCACGGGTCTGGGTAAAACGCACCTTCTGCACGCGGTGGGTAACGGCATTATGGCGCGCAAGCCAAATGCGAAAGTGGTGTATATGCACTCCGAGCGCTTCGTTCAGGACATGGTAAAGGCCCTGCAAAACAATGCGATCGAAGAGTTTAAACGCTATTATCGTTCTGTTGATGCGCTGCTGATCGATGACATACAGTTCTTTGCGAATAAAGAACGATCGCAGGAGGAGTTTTTCCACACCTTCAATGCGCTGCTGGAAGGTAACCAGCAGATCATTTTGACCTCGGATCGTTATCCAAAAGAGATCAACGGTGTGGAAGATCGTCTGAAATCCCGCTTCGGCTGGGGCCTGACCGTGGCGATCGAGCCGCCGGAACTGGAAACCCGCGTCGCGATCCTGATGAAAAAAGCCGATGAGAACGACATTCGCCTGCCGGGTGAAGTGGCGTTCTTTATTGCCAAGCGTCTGCGTTCCAACGTTCGTGAGCTGGAAGGGGCGCTGAACCGCGTAATCGCCAATGCCAACTTTACCGGCCGCGCGATCACTATCGATTTTGTGCGTGAAGCGCTGCGCGATCTGCTGGCACTACAGGAAAAACTGGTCACTATCGACAACATTCAGAAGACGGTGGCCGAGTACTACAAAATCAAAGTGGCAGATTTACTGTCTAAACGTCGTTCCCGCTCGGTGGCGCGCCCGCGTCAGATGGCGATGGCGCTGGCAAAGGAGTTAACCAACCACAGTCTGCCGGAGATCGGCGATGCGTTTGGTGGCCGTGACCATACGACCGTGCTGCACGCTTGTCGCAAGATTGAGCAGTTACGCGAAGAAAGCCACGACATAAAAGAAGATTTTTCCAATTTAATCAGAACATTATCATCGTGACGCTATGAAATTTACCGTTGAACGTGAACATTTATTAAAACCGCTGCAACAGGTGAGTGGCCCACTAGGTGGCCGCCCAACGCTGCCTATTCTCGGAAACCTGCTGCTTCAGGTCGCGGACGGTACGCTGTCGCTGACCGGCACAGACCTGGAAATGGAAATGATCGCGCGCGTTACGCTGACTCAGCCGCATGACGCAGGCGCGACCACGGTTCCGGCACGTAAATTCTTTGATATCTGCCGCGGGCTGCCGGAAGGCGCAGAGATCGCGGTGCAGCTGGAAGGCGACCGCATGCTGGTGCGCTCTGGCCGCAGCCGTTTCTCCCTCTCCACGCTGCCTGCTGCGGACTTCCCGAACCTGGACGACTGGCAAAGTGAAGTCGAATTCACCCTGCCGCAGGCGACGATGAAGCGTCTGATTGAAGCCACGCAGTTCTCTATGGCGCACCAGGACGTTCGTTACTATTTAAACGGCATGCTGTTCGAAACCGAAGGGGAAGAGCTGCGTACCGTTGCCACCGACGGCCACCGTCTGGCGGTCTGTTCCATGCCAATTGGCGACTCACTACCTAACCATTCGGTGATCGTGCCGCGTAAAGGCGTAATTGAGCTGATGCGTATGCTCGACGGTGGCGACACGCCGCTGCGCGTGCAGATCGGCAGCAACAACATCCGCGCTCACGTGGGCGATTTCGTCTTCACATCCAAGCTGGTTGACGGTCGTTTCCCGGATTATCGCCGCGTATTGCCGAAGAACCCGGACAAAACGCTGGAAGCGGGTTGCGATAGCCTCAAGCAGGCGTTTGCCCGTGCGGCCATTCTCTCGAACGAGAAATTCCGCGGTGTGCGCCTGTACGTAAGTGAAAACCAGATCAAAATCACCGCCAACAACCCGGAGCAGGAAGAGGCAGAAGAGATTCTGGACGTCACCTACGCCGGGGCTGAGATGGAAATCGGGTTTAACGTCAGCTACGTGCTGGACGTGCTGAATGCACTGAAATGCGAGAACGTTCGCATTCTGCTGACTGACTCCGTTTCGAGCGTACAGATTGAAGATGCCGCATCACAGTCGGCTGCGTATGTTGTTATGCCAATGAGACTGTAATGTCGCTCACCCGTCTGTTGATCCGCGACTTTCGCAATATCGAAAGCGCGGATCTCGCTTTATCCCCTGGCTTTAACTTCCTGGTTGGCGCAAACGGCAGCGGCAAAACCAGCGTGCTTGAAGCCATCTATACGCTCGGCCATGGCCGGGCGTTTCGCAGTTTGCAGATTGGTCGCGTGATTCGCCACGAACAGGAATCCTTTGTCCTGCACGGGCGTTTGCAGGGTGAGGAGCGGGAAACCGCCATTGGCCTGACCAAAGACAAGCAGGGCGACAGCAAGGTGCGCATCGACGGTACCGACGGCCACAAAGTGGCGGAGCTGGCGCTGCTGATGCCGATGCAGCTGATCACGCCGGAGGGGTTTACTTTACTCAACGGCGGCCCCAAATACAGAAGAGCGTTCCTCGACTGGGGATGCTTTCACAACGAAGCCGGTTTCTTTAACGCCTGGAGCAACCTGAAGCGTCTGCTTAAGCAGCGTAACGCAGCATTGCGCCAGGTCACGCGCTACGCCCAGCTGCGCCCGTGGGACATGGAATTAATTCCTCTTGCGGAACAAATCAGCCGCTGGCGTGCCGAATACAGCGCAGGCATCGCCGAAGATATGGCCGACACCTGCAAACAGTTTTTACCTGAATTTTCTCTCACCTTCTCCTTCCAGCGCGGCTGGGAAAAAGAGACGGATTATGCCGAGGTGCTGGAGAGAAACTTCGAGCGCGACCGTATGTTGACCTACACCGCGCACGGCCCGCACAAGGCGGATTTCCGCATTCGTGCTGACGGTGCGCCGGTAGAAGACACCCTGTCGCGCGGGCAGCTCAAGCTCCTGATGTGCGCGCTGCGCCTGGCGCAGGGGGAGTTCCTCACCCGCGAAAGCGGGCGACGCTGCCTGTACCTGATAGATGATTTTGCCTCGGAACTTGACGACGCGCGGCGCGGGCTGCTTGCCAGCCGCCTGAAAGCCACGCAGTCGCAGGTTTTCGTCAGCGCCATTAGCGCTGAACACGTTATGGACATGTCGGACGAAAATTCGAAGATGTTTACCGTGGAAAAGGGTAAAATAACGGATTAACCCAAGTTGAAATGAGCGAGAAACGTTGATGTCGAATTCTTATGACTCCTCCAGTATCAAAGTCCTGAAAGGGCTGGATGCGGTGCGTAAGCGCCCGGGTATGTATATCGGCGATACGGATGACGGCACCGGTCTGCACCACATGGTATTCGAGGTGGTAGATAACGCTATCGACGAAGCGCTCGCGGGTCACTGTAAAGACATTATCGTCACCATCCACGCCGATAACTCCGTTTCCGTACAGGATGACGGCCGTGGTATCCCGACCGGTATCCACCCGGAAGAGGGCGTGTCTGCCGCAGAAGTGATCATGACCGTTCTGCACGCAGGCGGTAAATTTGACGATAACTCCTATAAAGTCTCCGGCGGCCTGCACGGCGTAGGTGTTTCCGTGGTAAACGCCCTGTCGCAGAAACTGGAACTGGTTATCCAGCGCGAAGGCAAAATTCACCGCCAGATCTATCAGCACGGCGTGCCTGAAGCGCCGCTGGCCGTGACCGGCGATACCGAAAAAACCGGTACCATGGTGCGTTTCTGGCCGAGCCTCGAAACCTTCACCAACGTCACCGAGTTCGAGTATGACATCCTGGCAAAACGCCTGCGTGAACTGTCGTTCCTGAACTCCGGTGTCTCAATTCGTCTGCGTGACAAACGCGACAACAAAGAAGACCACTTCCACTATGAAGGTGGTATCAAAGCGTTCGTTGAATACCTGAACAAGAACAAAACGCCAATTCACCCAAATATCTTCTATTTCTCTACTGAAAAAGACGGTATCGGCGTGGAAGTGGCTCTGCAGTGGAACGACGGTTTCCAGGAAAACATCTACTGCTTCACCAACAACATTCCACAGCGTGACGGTGGTACGCACCTTGCGGGCTTCCGTGCGGCGATGACCCGTACCCTGAACGCCTACATGGACAAAGAAGGCTACAGTAAAAAAGCGAAAGTCAGCGCCACCGGTGATGACGCCCGTGAAGGCCTGATTGCTGTTGTCTCCGTGAAAGTGCCGGATCCGAAGTTCTCCTCACAGACCAAAGACAAGCTGGTCTCCTCTGAGGTGAAATCGGCGGTTGAACAGCAGATGAACGAACTGCTGAGCGACTACCTGCAGGAAAACCCGAACGACGCGAAAATTGTTGTCGGTAAAATTATCGATGCGGCGCGTGCCCGTGAAGCGGCGCGTAAAGCCCGTGAAATGACCCGCCGTAAAGGCGCGCTGGACTTAGCGGGTCTGCCGGGCAAACTGGCTGACTGCCAGGAACGCGACCCGGCGCTGTCCGAACTGTACCTTGTGGAAGGGGACTCCGCGGGCGGTTCTGCGAAGCAGGGCCGTAACCGTAAGAACCAGGCCATCCTGCCGTTGAAAGGTAAAATCCTCAACGTTGAGAAAGCGCGTTTCGACAAAATGCTCTCTTCTCAGGAAGTGGCGACGCTGATCACCGCGCTGGGCTGCGGCATTGGTCGTGACGAATACAACCCGGACAAGCTGCGCTATCACAGCATCATCATTATGACCGATGCGGACGTCGACGGCTCGCACATCCGTACGCTGCTGTTGACCTTCTTCTACCGTCAGATGCCGGAAATCGTTGAACGCGGCCACGTCTACATTGCACAGCCGCCGCTGTACAAAGTGAAGAAAGGCAAACAGGAACAGTACATCAAAGATGACGACGCGATGGATCAGTACCAAATCGCGATCGCACTTGATGGTGCGACCCTGCATGCGAACTCCAGCGCTCCGGCACTGGCAGGTGAGCCGCTGGAGCGTCTGGTGTCTGAGTTCAACGCCACGCAGAAAATGATTGGTCGTATGGAGCGTCGCTATCCAAAAGCGCTGCTGAAGGAGCTGATCTATCAGCCAACCCTGACTGAAGCCGATCTGAGCAACGAGCAGGCGGTGACCCGCTGGGTGAACGCGCTGGTGAGCGAGCTGAACGAGAAAGAGCAGCACGGTAGCCAGTGGAAGTTCGACGTTCAGCAGAACGCGGCGCAGCAGTTTGAGCCGATTATTCGCGTGCGTACCCACGGCGTCGATACCGATTACCCGCTGGAGCACGAGTTTGTGACCGGCCCGGAATACCGTCGTATCTGCACTCTCGGCGAGAAGCTGCGTGGTCTGATTGAAGACGATGCGTTCATCGAACGTGGCGAACGTCGTCAGCCGGTGGCCAGCTTCGAACAGGCGCTGGAATGGCTGGTGAAAGAGTCCCGTCGCGGCCTCTCTATCCAGCGTTATAAAGGTCTGGGCGAAATGAACCCGGATCAGCTGTGGGAAACCACCATGGATCCGGAAAGCCGTCGCATGCTGCGCGTTACCGTTAAAGACGCGATTGCTGCCGACCAGCTGTTCACGACCCTGATGGGCGATGCGGTTGAACCTCGTCGTGCCTTCATCGAAGAGAACGCACTGAAAGCGGCGAATATCGATATTTAATCGTTGTTATACAGCACGACTCAGGCCGCGCATTTAGCGCGGCTTTTTTTTGGGCGCAGGCATATCCAGCGACAGCACTGACGGTAAACGGCTGGCAAGCGTATCGACGGCAATTCTGACTCTGAGTGGCAGATGCGGCGTCTGTTGCCAGACTGCATGAACGTCGAAGCGTACGTCCGGTGCCTGCTTTAAAAGCGGGATGAGTTTCCCCTGCTGTATTTCTCTGCGGGCCATCCAGCAGGGCAACCATGCAATGCCGTATCCTGCCAGCGCTGCGTCGCAAATCGCCTGTAAATCATCCATATTGAGGGATGAGCGGGGAGTAAAGGTGTGCGATCTCCCTTCGTTATCCATTAGCTGCCAGGGTAACACTCTGCCTGCCCGCAGATAGTTAATGGCAGTATGGTGGGGTAAATCAGCAACGGTGTCTGGCTGACCGCTTTTTTGCAGATATTCTGGCGCAGCACAGAGCACCATGCGGTGTTCTCCCAGCCTTCTGGCGACCAGAACGCTACTGTCCTGCAACGTGCCGTTGCGCACCGCCATATCAAACCCTTCCTCTACGAGATCCACCACGCGGTCGCTGAATGACATTTCCAGTTCAAGACCGGGATGTTCCTGCGCCAGTTCTATCAGCAGTGGCGCGACACACTGGCGACCAAACAGCACCGGCATGGCCACACGCAGGCGGCCGCTGATCTGCTGCTTCCCCGTTTCCAGCAGCGATTCCGCGCCCCTAATCTCCTCCAGCGCGCGCAGGCAGCGCTCGTAAAAAAGCGCCCCGTTATCGGTCAGGCTTTGGCTGCGGGTGGTGCGGTGAAACAGACGGACTCCCAGCCGCTCTTCCAGGCGAGCGATACTTTTCCCCACCGCGGAGCGCGACAAATGCAGGCGGATCGCGGCCTGCGCAAAACTGCCCGCCTCCACGGCGGCCACGAAAACGGGAATATCCTTCAGCGTACTGGTCATGGATTGTTTCCCATTATGGCGTCAATAGTGGGAAAAGTTATCGCCACTGGCAACAAGGAGTCAACGGTAGACTGTCGATACTGAAGCTTATTTAACGGCAGGAGAAAAACGATGGCAGAGACAATGCAACGCTGGTCAATGAACGCTCTCGGACGGGAGAATCTTAAACTCACCCAGGAACCTGTTCCGAAGCCAGGTCCAGGCGAAGTGCGCATGCGGGTGAATGCCGTTGCGCTCAACTATCGCGATAAAATGGTTATTGAAGGCATGATGCCGATCCCGCTTTCCTTCCCGTTCACACCGGCGTCTGACATGGCCGGCGTGGTGGACAGCATTGGTGAAGGCGTGACGCGTTTTCAACCCGGCGCTCGCGTCATCTCGACGTTCTTCCCGGAGTGGATCGACAGCAGGCCGCAGGCGGATGCCCGTCATTTGCCCTATAAAACGAGCGGAGGGTACTTCCCGGGGATGCTGGCTGAGTACGTGATCGTGAATGAAAACGGGCTGGTGGCCGCTCCGGAAACCCTGGATGACGTTGAGGCCAGCACATTACCTTGTGCAGGGCTAACCGCCTGGTTTGCGCTGGTGGAGCGCGGGAACTTGCGAGCCGGACAATCGGTGCTGGTACAAGGCACCGGCGGGGTGGCGATTTTCGCACTGCAAATTGCAAAAGCACTCGGTGCAGAGGTTTACGTGACCTCGGGGAGTGATGAAAAGCTGGCGCGGGCCAAAAAACTGGGAGCCGATCGGGGTATCAACCGGCTGAAAGGCGACTGGGCTGAAGCGCTTTTAACGCTGACTCAGGATCGCGGCATTGACCACATAATTGAAACCGTGGGGGGAGAAAACCTGCAGCACTCCCTGCGTGCCGTTGCCGTTCATGGACGCATCTCGGTGATTGGCGTGCTGGCCGGGAGCGAGATTACGCTATCAGCGGGTGAGTTGTTGCTGAAATCCCCGGTTATTCAGGGGATTGGTGTCGGGCATCGCCGTGCGCTGGAAGAGTTTGTCCGCGCCGTGGAGGTGACAGGGCTGAAACCGGTCATTGAGCAGCGCTACCGTTTTGACCAGCTGGAGCAGGCGCTGGAACACCTCGATCGCGGCGCGTTTGGTAAAATCGTCCTCACCCGCGAGTGAGTCAACGTTCCCCGGGATTGCGGAAAAAGGGGTTTTCTGTTGCGCAATGTAGCTCTATTTTTGTGTGCTTAATCGCGTTAGCATGAGGTAGCACTCATTTATCCCGGGGACCTCATGGCTATCAAACTCATTGCAATCGATATGGACGGCACGCTGCTGCTGCCAGACCACACTATCTCTCCAGCCGTTAAAAACGCAATCGCCGCGGCGCGCGCAAAGGGCGTGAATGTGGTACTGACCACCGGGCGTCCGTATGCGGGCGTGCACAGCTACCTCAAAGAGCTACACATGAATCAGCCGGGTGATTACTGCATCACCTATAACGGCGCGCTGGTGCAGAAAGCGGCGGACGGCAGCACGGTTGCGCAAACCGCGCTGAATTATGATGACTATCTGTTCCTGGAAAAACTGTCCCGTGAAGTCGGGTCTCACTTCCACGCGCTCGATCGTACAACGCTCTACACCGCTAACCGCGACATCAGCTATTACACCGTGCACGAATCGTATGTCGCCACCATTCCGCTGGTGTTCTGTGAAGCAGAAAAAATGGATCCGAACACTCAGTTCCTGAAAGTGATGATGATCGATGAGCCAGAGATCCTCGATAAAGCCATTGCGCGCATCCCGGCGGAGGTCAAAGAGAAATACACCGTGCTGAAAAGCGCACCGTACTTCCTCGAAATCCTCGATAAACGCGTCAATAAGGGCACCGGCGTGAAGTCGCTTGCCGACGCGCTGGGCATTAAGCCTGAAGAGATCATGGCCCTGGGCGATCAGGAAAACGACATCGCAATGATTGAATACGCGGGTATGGGCGTGGCGATGGAAAACGCCATCCCGTCAGTGAAAGAAGTGGCGAACTTCGTCACCAAATCTAACCTGGAAGACGGCGTGGCTTACGCGATTGAGAAATTTGTCCTCTCCTAACAGTCGCCCTTAATCATCAGCCTCGGTTATCAACCGGGGCTTTTTTTGGCCCTGAGTTTATTGAATTGTTCTTTTTGTGATCTGGATTGTAGTACAACATTAACTGGTTGTACTACATTGTCATCACAGCAAAGGCGAAAGACCTCACGTTTGTACTGCAAAAGTGAGGCGAAATTCAGCGGTCGCGGTAAAGTAGTGATGGACTTACAGAGCACAAGGACTCTCCATGACTCTCAATAAAACCGATCGCATTGTCATCACGCTGGGTACACAGATTGTGGGTGGCAAATATGTTCCCGGCTCGCCGCTGCCGGCAGAGGCAGAACTGTGTGAGGAGTTTGAAACCTCCCGCAACATCATCCGGGAAGTGTTCCGCTCGCTGATGGCGAAGCGGCTGATTGAAATGAAACGCTATCGCGGCGCGTTTGTTGCCCCGCGTAACCAGTGGAACTACCTCGATACCGATGTTCTGCAGTGGGTACTGGAAAACGATTACGACCCGCGGCTGATTGGCGCCATGAGCGAGGTACGAAACCTGGTAGAACCGGCTATCGCCCGCTGGGCGGCAGAGCGCGCCACCTCAGGTGACCTGGCGCAGATTGAGTCGGCGCTGAACGACATGATCGCCAATAACCAGAACCGTGAGGCATTTAACGAGGCGGATATTCGCTACCACGAGGCGGTACTGCAGTCGGTGCATAACCCGGTGTTACAGCAGCTTAGCGTGGCGATCAGCTCGCTACAGCGAGCAGTATTTGAACGTACCTGGATGGGTGATGAGGCCAATATGCCAAAAACGCTCCAGGAACATAAAGCGCTGTTCGATGCGATACGGCATCAGGACGGCGATGCGGCAGAGCAGGCGGCGCTCACCATGATTGCCAGCTCAACACGAAGGCTGAAGGAAATCACATGACATCACGCTACATCGCAATTGACTGGGGATCGACCAATCTGCGCGCCTGGCTGTACCAGGGCGAGCAGTGCCTGGAGAGCAGGCAATCAGAAGCAGGCGTGACGCGTCTGAACGGAAAATCCCCCGAGGCGGTGTTAGCAGAGGTCACACAAAACTGGCGCGACAGCGCCACGCCCGTGGTGATGGCGGGGATGGTGGGCAGCAACGTGGGCTGGAAAATCGCGCCTTATCTGCCTGTTCCTGCTCCTTTCTCCGCCATTGGCGAGCAGTTAACGTCCGTTGGCGACAATATCTGGATTGTTCCCGGTTTGTGCGTCTCGCGCGACGATAACCATAACGTGATGCGCGGTGAAGAGACACAGCTGCTCGGTGCGCGCACGCTTTCTCCTTCTTCTGTCTACGTCATGCCCGGCACGCACTGCAAGTGGGTCCAGGCAGATGCACAGCATATCCACGATTTTCGCACCGTAATGACCGGCGAATTGCACCATTTGCTGCTTAATCATTCGCTGTTGGGGGCCGGTTTGCCGGAGCAGGTTCCGTCGCCGGAGGCGTTTGCTGCTGGCCTTGCTCGTGGGATCGCTTCTCCTGATGTTTTGCCGCAACTTTTTGAGGTTCGCGCCTCGCACGTGCTGGGAAATCTCCCGCGCGAGCAGGTCAGCGAGTTTCTTTCTGGCCTGCTGATTGGCGCAGAAGTCGCCAGCATGCGTGAGTTCGTCGGGCGCGAGCAGGCTGTCACGATTGTCGCTGGTGCAGCGCTGACGTCGCGCTACGAGCAGGCGTTTCGCGCGATTGGCCGTGAAGTATCAATGGTACCCGGCGACACGGCATTTCAGGCAGGAATAAGGAGCATCGCTCATGCAGTGGCAAACTAGTCTTCCCCTTATCGCAATCTTGCGCGGCATTACCCCCGACGAGGCGCTAGCGCACGTCGGTGCCGTGATCGACGCTGGATTCGACGCGGTGGAAATCCCGCTCAACTCCCCCGAATGGGAAAAAAGCATTCCGACAGTGGTGGAGGCCTTTGGTGATAAAGCGCTGATTGGCGCAGGAACCGTCTTGCAGCCGGAGCAGGTGGAGAGGCTGGCAAAGATGGGCTGCAAGCTCATCGTCACCCCCAACATCAACCCCGAGGTGATCCGCCGCGCGGTGAGCTATGGAATGACCGTGTGTCCAGGATGCGCGACGGCAACCGAAGCCTTTACCGCCCTCGATGCGGGTGCGCAGTCGCTCAAAATTTTCCCCTCTTCAGCCTTTGGTCCTGACTATATCAAAGCACTGAAAGCGGTCTTGCCCGCCAGCGTGCCGGTCTTTGCCGTGGGCGGCGTGACGCCAGAAAACCTGGCGCAGTGGATTAACGCCGGTTGTGTGGGCGCGGGGCTGGGCAGCGATCTCTATCGCGCCGGACAGTCCGTTGAACGTACCGCGCAGCAGGCGGCAGCATTTGTGAAAGCGTATCGAGAGGCAGTGCAATGAAAATAACCAAACTCACCACGTACCGTTTACCCCCGCGCTGGATGTTCCTGAAAATTGAAACCGATGAAGGCGTGGTTGGCTGGGGCGAACCGGTGATAGAAGGGCGCGCGCGCACCGTGGAGGCCGCGGTGCATGAACTGGGGGAATACCTGATTGGACAGGATCCGGCACGCATTAACGACCTGTGGCAGGTGATGTACCGGGCGGGCTTTTATCGCGGTGGCCCAATCCTGATGAGCGCCATCGCCGGTATTGACCAGGCGCTGTGGGATATCAAAGGCAAAGTGCTGAATGCCCCGGTCTGGCAGCTGATGGGCGGCCTGGTACGCGACAAAATCAAAGCCTACAGCTGGGTGGGTGGCGACCGCCCTGCGGAAGTGATCGACGGCATTACGCAGCTGCGCAATATCGGCTTCGATACTTTTAAGCTTAACGGCTGTGAAGAGATGGGTGTGATTGACAACTCGCGCGCGGTGGACCGGGCGGTGAATACCGTGGCGCAAATCCGTGAAGCTTTCGGTAACGAGATTGAGTTTGGTCTGGACTTCCACGGACGCGTCAGTGCGCCAATGGCCAAAGTGCTAATTAAAGAGCTGGAGCCCTATCGTCCGCTGTTTATTGAAGAGCCCGTCCTGGCCGAGCAGGCGGAATACTATCCGAAACTGGCTGAACAGACCCATATTCCTATCGCCGCGGGTGAGCGTATGTTCTCGCGCTTCGAGTTCAAACGTGTGCTGGAGGCGGGCGGTATTGCGATCCTGCAACCGGATCTCTCCCATGCGGGCGGTATCACCGAATGCTACAAAATTGCCGGGATGGCAGAAGCCTACGATGTGGCGCTGGCACCGCACTGTCCGCTGGGGCCCGTTGCGCTGGCGGCCTGCCTGCACGTGGATTTTGTCTCCCGCAATGCCGTGTTCCAGGAACAAAGCATGGGTATTCACTATAACAAGGGCGCGGAATTGCTCGACTTTGTGAAAAACAAAGAAGACTTCAGCATGGAAGGCGGTTTTTTCAAACCATTAATGAAGCCGGGCCTTGGCGTAGACATTGACGAAGCCAAAGTCATTGAGCTCAGTAAAAATGCGCCGGACTGGCGTAACCCGCTGTGGCGTCATGAAGATGGCTCCGTAGCCGAGTGGTAAATCGCCGGATGGCGCTACGCTTATCCGGCCTACTCTCTCGTAGGCCCGGTAAGCGAAGCGCCACCGGGCAATAAAAACGTACATACAAAAATATAACCCTCTGTAAATTACAGGGCATGGTGAGCGGCTTCGCTATGCCCAAAATCTGGAGACAGATTGCGATGGATATTCCAGTTACTGCTACAAAGACCGGGCGTCGCCGCTACCTGACGCTAATCATGATCTTTATTACCGTGGTCATTTGCTATGTTGACCGCGCCAACCTTGCCGTGGCCTCGGCCCATATTCAGGAAGAGTTTGGGATCACCAAGGCGGAAATGGGCTACGTCTTCTCGGCGTTTGCCTGGCTCTATACGCTCTGCCAGATCCCGGGCGGCTGGTTCCTCGACCGCGTGGGGTCGCGTCTGACCTACTTCATCGCCATTTTAGGCTGGTCCGTGGCGACCCTGTTCCAGGGCTTCGCGACCGGGCTGATGTCGCTGATTGGCCTGCGTGCTATCACCGGCGTTTTCGAGGCACCCGCGTTCCCCACCAACAACCGTATGGTCACCAGCTGGTTCCCGGAGCATGAGCGTGCCTCTGCGGTGGGCTTTTACACCTCCGGGCAGTTTGTCGGCCTGGCGTTCCTGACCCCGCTGCTGATCTGGATCCAGGAGCTGCTAAGCTGGCACTGGGTGTTTATCGTCACAGGTGGGATCGGCATTATCTGGTCCCTGATCTGGTTCAAGGTCTATCAACCGCCGCGTCTGACAAAAAATATCACCAAAGCGGAACTGGACTACATCCGCGACGGTGGCGGCCTGGTAGACGGCGATGCGCCAGTGAAAAAAGAGGCGCGTCAGCCGCTGACCCGCGCGGACTGGAAGCTGGTCTTCCATCGTAAGCTGGTGGGGGTTTATCTCGGCCAGTTTGCGGTTACGTCGACGCTGTGGTTCTTCCTGACCTGGTTCCCGAATTACCTCACCCAGGAAAAGGGGATTACCGCGCTGAAAGCGGGCTTTATGACCACCGTGCCGTTCCTTGCCGCATTCTTTGGCGTGCTGCTCTCGGGCTGGCTGGCGGATAAGCTGGTCAAAAAAGGCGTCTCATTAGGTGTTGCGCGTAAAACGCCGATTATCTGCGGGCTGCTGATCTCAACCTGCATCATGGGCGCCAACTACACCAACGATCCGGTGTGGATTATGACCCTGATGGCGCTTGCGTTCTTCGGCAACGGTTTTGCCTCTATCACCTGGTCGCTGGTGTCGTCTCTGGCGCCGATGCGTCTGATTGGCCTGACCGGTGGTGTGTTCAACTTCGTCGGTGGACTCGGCGGGATCACTGTGCCGCTGGTCATCGGCTACCTGGCGCAGGACTACGGCTTTGGCCCGGCCCTGGTCTACATCTCCGCCGTGGCGTTGATTGGAGCGCTCTCCTACATCCTGCTGGTCGGCGACGTGAAACGAGTAGGCTAATCCCTTCGGATGTTTTACCCTGATGCGATAACTGCGCATCAGGGTATCCCATGAAACAAATCACCTTTGCTTCCCGCAACCACCAGCTCACCAATACCAATACCTGGACACCGGACAGCCAGTGGCTGGTCTACGATGTGCGCCCGTCCGGGGCATCGTTCACCGGCGAAACCATAGAGCGGGTAAACGTCGGTACGGGCGAGGTTGAGGTGATTTATCGTGCCACGCACGGCGCGCATGTCGGGGTGGTGACCGTTCATCCTGCACAAGACAAATACGTCTTTATCCACGGCCCGAAAAACCCGGATGCAGACTGGCAATACGATTTTCACCATCGCCAGGGCGTGATTGTCCATAACGGCCAGGCGAGCAACCTCGATGCCATGGATATCACCGCGCCCTATACCGCAGGCGCACTCCGTGGCGGTAGCCATGTACACGTCTTTAGCCCGAACGGGCAGTTCGTCAGCTTCACCTATAACGACCATGTGTTGCATGAGCGCGATCCAAAGCTCGATTTACGTAACGTTGGCGTCGCCGCACCCTTTGGCCCGGTCATCCCGCAGGGCAACCATCCTCATGAATATCCGGGCACCTTCTGGAGCGTGCTGGTAAGCCGCACGACGCCGAACCCACAGCCGGGCAGCGATGAGATCAACCGCGCCTATGAAGAGGGCTGGGTGGGCAACGGCAGGCTGGCGTTTATTGGCGATACCCTGTCTGTGAAAGGCGAAAAAGTGCCTGAACTGTTTATTGTCGACCTGCCCAAAGACGAGCAGGGCTGGAAACAGGCAGGCGATGCGCCATTGCAGGGCACGCCAGAGACGATGCCAGCACCGCCTGCTGGCGTGCTGCAGCGCCGTCTGACCTTTACCCATCAAAAGGCGTATCCGGGGCTGGTGAACGTGCCGCGCCACTGGGTGCGCAGCAACCCGCAGGGTACGCAGATTGCTTTTCTGATGCGTGATGACAACGGCATTGTCCAGCTGTGGCTGATCTCACCGGAGGGGGGCGAGCCGCGTCAGTTAACGCATACCGAAAGCGGTATCCAGTCGGCATTCAACTGGCATCCTTCGGGCGACAGTCTGGGATTTATGCTGGAAAATCGTATCGCCTGCTGCGACGCGCAGACCGGAGAGGTCACGTTTTTGACGTCCGATCACGGCAATCCGCCGTCTGCTGATGCGGTCGTCTTTTCCCCGAACGGGCGCGCTATTGCATGGATGGAGGAGAAAGAGGGTTTCCGCCAGCTGTGGCTAACGGAAACCGTACAGGATTAGCGTCGCGGCATCTCGGCGGGCGGGATAACGGCGTTGGTTGCCAGATTTTGCTGCTCGCTTTTCTCAACGCGCGAGCGTACTGAACTGTCCGTGCGGAACATATCCCAGGGCAGCAAAAGCGTATCGGCCACTGCCGTGAACGGCATATCGAGGATCACCAGGGATTTGGTGCCCCAGTTCGTGTCATCATCGGAGATCATCGCCGCGCTGGCGCGCGTCCCCGGATATGTTCCTTCTTTACCGCCGGTGTGAGACATTACGCTCGAACACCCGCAAAGTAAAACCACCCCGCTGAACATCGTCAGCTTAATCAGAACATTTTTCATCATCACTCAGTCATCGTTAATGGCACTGCATAGACCTGCAACTCTGGGTTATAGCGAGCCTTGTTGAAAATGAATAGCCCAATAACCCCGCACTGTGGCAGCCATCGCAATTTAACCCTTTGTGCTGTTGTCCCAGTCTAAGCGAGAAGCGCAAAAGTGCAAAAAAAAGTGCGAACGTCGCGGTTGAAAACACCGGTTCCAGACCCATTTTAAGAATGTAACCCGATAACGAGCACGCCTGATGGGTGTTCGGGGGGCGCAATGGCCTGTCCATGGTGGAAGGCTAAAATTTCTCGCTGATTTCAGGAGCTTTTATTTATGCGTAACTTCGATCTTTCCCCGCTATACCGTTCTGCAATTGGTTTTGACCGCCTGTTTAACCATTTAGAAAATAACCAAAGCCAGAGCAACGGCTACCCTCCATACAATGTTGAGCTGGTTGATGAAAACCACTACCGCATTGCCATTGCTGTCGCCGGTTTTGCAGAGAGCGAACTGGAGATCACCGCGCAGGACAACCTGCTGGTGGTGAAAGGTTCACATACGGCCGAGCAGAAAGAACGTACCTACCTTTACCAGGGCATCGCCGAGCGCAACTTTGAACGCAAGTTCCAGTTAGCGGAGAACATTCACGTTAAAGGCGCGAACCTGGTCAACGGTCTGCTGTTTATCGAGCTGGAACGTGTGATTCCGGAAGAGAAAAAACCGCGCCGTATCGAAATTAATTAATGCCGCGGGTCGCGTCAGCGGCCCACTCAGAATTGCTTGCCGAACCGGGAGCATATGCGAATCCACAAGGATTTGCAGGAACAACTGTGCACAAAAATAAACTGTGCCGAACTCGCTTCTCAGAAGGAGATTTAGTATGCGTAACTACGATTTATCCCCCCTGCTGCGTCAGTGGATTGGTTTTGACAAACTGGCTAACGCCCTGCAAAGCACCACTGAGCATCAGACGTTTCCGCCGTATAACATCGAAAAAAGCGACGATAACCACTATCGCATCACGCTGGCGCTGGCCGGGTTCCGCCAGGACGATCTGGATATCCAGCTCGAAGGCACGCGTCTGACCGTGAAAGGGTCGCCGGAAAAACAAGAAACCGAGACCAAATGGCTGCATCAGGGGCTGGTGACCCAGCCATTTAGCCTGAGCTTTACCCTGGCAGATCATATGGAAGTCTCCGGCGCGACCTTTACCAACGGGTTGCTGCATATTGACCTGGTCCGTAACGTGCCGGAAGCCATCGCGCCACAGCGTATCGCCATTAGCGAGCGGCCGGCGCTGAACAGTTAATGCTGTGCGGGCTGGTGCCCTCACCCCAGCCCTCTCCCACAGGGAGAGGGTGAAAAGTTAAAGCCCTGCCCCGGCAGGGCTTTTTTGTGCGCCATCACCCATACAACGCCCTTTACCTCTGAGAGAATCCTTAACATAACTAAGGTTATGCAAGGAAGTAGATCATGAGTGATATCGCGTTAACCGTCAGCGTGTTGGCCCTGGTCGCTGTTGTTGGATTATGGATTGGCAACATCAAAATCCGTGGCGTCGGGTTTGGGATCGGTGGGGTGCTGTTTGGCGGCATTTTTGTCGGGCACTTTGCTGACAAACTCGGGCTGGTTCTCAGCGCCGATATGCTCCACTTTACGCAGGAGTTCGGCCTGATCCTCTTCGTCTATACTATCGGCATTCAGGTCGGGCCGGGCTTTTTCGCCTCATTGCGGGTTTCCGGATTACGCCTCAATCTGTTTGCCCTCGGCATCGTCGTAATGGGCGGGCTGGTCACCGCTATCCTGCATAAACTCTTCGCAATTCCGCTGCCCGTGGTGCTGGGCATTTTCTCCGGGGCCGTGACTAACACGCCCGCGTTGGGGGCGGGCCAGCAAATCCTGCGCGATTTAGGTATCGAACCCGGCATTGTCGACCAGATGGGGATGAGCTACGCCATGGCTTATCCGTTCGGGATTTGCGGCATTCTGCTCTCCATGTGGCTGGTTCGGGTGCTCTTTCGCATTAACGTCGACAAAGAGGCGAAGGACCACGAAACCACGCTTACCAACGGCCATATGCCGATCAAAACCATCAACATCCGCGTCGATAACCCCAATCTGAACAACATGGCGATTCAGGACGTGCCGATCCTGAACAGCGCCAATATCATCTGCTCGCGCCTTAAACGTGACGAGATGCTGATGGTGCCCGCACCTGGCACCATTATCCGGCAAGGCGATCTGCTGCACCTTGTCGGGCAGCCCGGAGATTTAAACAACGCGCGGCTGGTGATTGGTCAGGAAGTGGATACCTCGCTCTCTACCCGCGGCACCGACATGCGCGTGGAGCGTGTGGTGGTAACTAACGAGCACGTTCTGGGCAAGAAAATACGCGATCTGCAGGTAAAAGAACGTTACGACGTGGTTATCTCTCGTCTCAATCGCGCCGGTGTTGAACTGGTCGCCAGCCCGGAAGCCAGCCTGCAGTTCGGCGATATTCTTAACCTGGTCGGGCGTCCGTCGTCCATTGACGCCGTGGCGGATATGGTCGGTAACGCTCAGCAAAAACTGCAGCAGGTCCAAATGCTGCCGGTGTTTATCGGTATCGGGCTGGGCGTGCTGCTTGGCTCCATTCCGCTGTATATACCGGGGTTCCCGGTGGCCCTCAAGCTGGGTCTGGCGGGTGGGCCGCTGATTATGGCGCTGATCCTCGGGCGAATCGGCTGTGTCGGTAAGCTCTACTGGTTTATGCCGCCGAGCGCCAACCTGGCGCTGCGCGAGCTGGGCATTGTGCTGTTTCTGGCGGTCGTCGGGCTAAAATCCGGTGGCGATTTTGTCGATACCCTGGTCAGGGGGGAAGGGATGAGTTGGGTCGGCTACGGCATCGTCATCACCGCGATCCCGCTGCTGACGGTCGGCATACTGGCGCGAATGTTCGCTAAAATGAACTATCTGACGCTGTGCGGCATGCTGGCGGGGTCGATGACGGATCCACCGGCGCTGGCCTTTGCCAATAGCCTGCACGCCACCAGCGGCGCGGCGGCGCTGTCGTACGCTACGGTCTATCCGCTGGTCATGTTCCTGCGCATCATCACCCCGCAGCTACTGGCGGTGCTGTTCTGGGGGATGAGTTAGCAGGTCGTCCGGGTGGATGCGCCGCAGATGGTAGTCCACCTGGTAATCACTGGTATTTCGGAACATCACGGAATAGTTAAGGAACTCGCCGCTGTCGCTGTAGGAGAGAGAGGTAATGCGCAGCAGCGGCGTTTGCTCCGGCAGGTTCATGTAACCAGCGAGTTGTTTATCGGCCAGTACCGGCGTCAGGCTCTCGTAATTGCCGCTGATTGTAATTCCGCACTCCTTCTCGATGTAATCAAACTTTGACCCTTCCAGATGCGCCAGCGAGAGGTTGCGAAACAGCTTCACGGGCATAAAGCTGTCCTCCAGCATCAGCGGTTTTCCGTCCACGTAGCGCACCCGGCGGGAAAAGTAGATCCGCTCATCCACCTGGATCCGCAGCTGGCTGGCGATGGCGGGCGGGGCGGGCATCACTTCAAACTGCAACACCTTGCTCTGTACCTCTTTGCCCTGCTGACGCAGTACCTCCACCAGCCCGGTGAGGTTGGTGGTTTCATGGTGCACATATTTGCGTGCTACAAACGTCCCGCTGCCGTGCCGCCGCTCAACCAGCCCCCAGCTCACCAGCAGATCCAGCGCCTTGCGAATGGTCATGCGCGCCACGCCAAACTCCTGCGCCAGCGCTTTCTCTCCCGGAATGGGGCTGCCGATGTTGTAGTCCGATGAATTCAGCCGTAGCCGTAATCGGTCGGCAATGGATTTGTAGATCACCAGTAGACCTCTCTGCCCGTATCAGGGCGTGGATTGCATCCTGACATGTCCATATTTACAGCGAAAAGTAGACCTGATTGGTCAAAATAAAACCATGAATGCGATCACGAATCGCAGCGGCACGCCATGTTCGCGCATCAGTAACTTCTTATGCTCACCTCAGGCCAGCACAAAACCATAAAGGCCTCTCTCCCCTACAGGTTGTTACGTGAGGATTTAAAGATGCTCAGTCAAATACAACGTTTTGGTGGTGCCATGTTTACCCCGGTGTTGCTGTTTCCCTTTGCCGGGATCGTGGTGGGAATCGCCATCATGCTTCGCAATCCGCTTTTCGTGGGCGAAGCCTTAACGGCTCCTGATAATCTGTTCGCGCAGATCGTGCACATCATTGAAGAGGGCGGCTGGGCGGTATTCCGCAATATGCCGTTGATTTTTGCCGTTGGCTTACCGATTGGTCTGGCGAAACAGGCGCAGGGCCGCGCCTGTCTGGCGGTGCTGATCAGCTTCCTGACCTGGAACTACTTCATCAACGCGATGGGGATGACCTGGGGCCACTTCTTTGGCGTCGACTTTTCCGCCGAACCGACGGCGGGTAGCGGGCTGGCGATGATTGCCGGGATCAAAACCCTTGATACCAGCATTATTGGGGCGATTGCGATTTCCGGTATTGTCACTGCGATCCATAACCGCTTTTTCGAGAAACCACTGCCGGTTTTCCTGGGCATTTTCCAGGGCACCTCGTTTGTGGTGATTATCGCTTTTTTCGTCATGATCCCCTGCGCCTGGCTGACGCTGCTGGGTTGGCCGAAAGTGCAGATGGGCATTGAGTCCCTGCAGGCGTTCTTACGCTCCGCCGGTGCGCTCGGTGTCTGGGTGTATACCTTCCTGGAACGCATTCTGATCCCAACCGGGCTGCACCACTTCGTCTACGGTCCGTTTATCTTTGGCCCGGCCGCCGTTGAGGGCGGGATTCAGGTCTACTGGGCGCAGCATCTTCAGGCGTTCAGCCAGAGCACGCTGCCGCTGAAAACCCTGTTCCCGGAAGGTGGTTTCGCGCTGCACGGTAACGCTAAGGTGTTTGGATCGGTCGGGATTGCGCTGGCGATCTGGTACACAGCCTCACCAGAAAACCGCGTCAAGGTCGCGGGCCTGCTGATCCCGGCCACGCTTACCGCCGTGCTGGTGGGGATTACCGAACCGCTGGAATTTACTTTCCTGTTTATCTCGCCGTTGCTGTTTGCCATTCACGCCGTGCTGGCGGCCACCATGGCGACGGTGATGTACACCTTTGGCGTGGTGGGCAATATGGGCGGTGGCCTGCTGGACCAGTTCCTGCCGCAAAACTGGATCCCCATGTTCCATAACCACGCTTCAACGGTATTCACCCAGATCGGCATCGGCGTCTGCTTTACCGGCCTTTACTTCGTGGTCTTCAAAACGCTGATTGAGCGTCTAAACCTCAAAACCCCGGGTCGTGAAGAGAGTGAAATCAAACTCTACAGCAAGGCCGACTATAAGGCGGCGCGCGGGCAAACCACCGCCCCGGCTGCCGCCAGCCAGCAGGTCGGCCAAGCCGCCGGATTCCTGCAGGCGCTGGGCGGCGCGGCCAACATCGAAAGCATCAACAACTGCGCCACCCGCTTGCGTATCGCGCTGGTCGACATGGCGCAAACCCAAAGCGATGAGGTGTTCAAAGCCCTCGGCGCACACGGCGTAGTGCGACGCGGCAACGGCATACAGGTGATCGTTGGCCTGCACGTTCCGCAGGTGCGCGACCAGCTGGAATCGCTGATGAAAACCCCTTTAACGAATGAACAAACCACCCTGACAGAGGCTATATCATGAAAAAATTCTCAGTTGTCATTGCAGGCGGCGGCAGCACCTTTACGCCTGGTATCGTCCTGATGCTGTTAGCCAACCGTGACCGTTTCCCGCTGCGTGCCCTGAAGTTTTATGACAACGATGGTGCACGTCAGGAAACCATCGCCGAGGCGTGCAAAATTATCCTTAAGGAACAGGCACCGGAAATTGAGTTTAGTTACACCACCGATCCAAAAGCGGCGTTTACCGATGTGGATTTCGTGATGGCGCACATCCGCGTGGGCAAATACCCGATGCGCGAAAAAGACGAGAAAATTCCGCTGCGTCACGGTGTGCTGGGTCAGGAAACCTGCGGCCCGGGTGGGATCTCTTACGGCATGCGCTCCATCGGCGGCGTACTGGAACTGGTGGATTATATGGAGCAGTACTCCCCGAACGCGTGGATGCTGAACTACTCCAACCCGGCGGCGATTGTGGCGGAAGCGACGCGCCGTCTGCGTCCGCATGCCAAAATTCTCAACATCTGCGATATGCCAATCGGTATTGAAGGGCGCATGGCGCAGATTGTCGGCCTGAAAGACCGCAAACAGATGCGCGTGCGTTACTACGGCCTGAACCACTTCGGCTGGTGGACATCGATTGAAGATCTGAACGGTAACGATCTGATGCCGAAACTGCGCGAATACGTGGCGAAACACGGCTATGTTCCGCCTTCGGAAGATGCGCATACCGAAGCGAGCTGGAACGATACCTTCGCCAAAGCCAAAGACGTGCAGGCGCTCGATCCAGATACCATGCCAAACACCTATCTGAAGTATTACCTGTTCCCGGACTACGTGGTCGCGCACGCCAACCCGGAGCGGACCCGCGCCAATGAAGTTATGGATCACCGTGAGAAGCATGTATTCAGTTCGTGCCGGGCGATTATAGAAGCCGGAAAATCCTCTGCCGGGGAGCTGGAGATTGACGAACATGCCTCGTACATCGTCGATCTGGCGACGGCGATTGCCTTTAATACCCAGGAGCGGATGCTGCTGATTGTGCCAAACAACGGGGCCATTCATAACTTTGATGCCGACGCGATGGTGGAAATTCCGTGTCTGGTGGGCCATAACGGGCCGGAGCCTCTCACCGTGGGCGATATCCCGCACTTCCAGAAAGGGCTGATGAGCCAGCAGGTGGCGGTGGAAAAACTGGTGGTGGATGCCTGGGAGCAACGCTCGTACCAGAAACTCTGGCAGGCAATCACCCTGTCAAAAACCGTACCGAGCGCGTCGGTCGCGAAAGCGATTCTGGATGACCTGATCGAGGCCAATAAGGATTACTGGCCAGAGCTGCATTAACTCTCCTGACCGGCATCGCCTGATGCCGGTCTCCTTGTCCTGGCCGATTTACGCTATGCTGAAGCCTGCCTGCAGCATGACAAGGAGCCTTCATGAAAATTTCCCGCCTCGGTGAAGCCCCGGACTACCGCTTCTCGCTGGCCAATGAACGTACATATCTGGCGTGGATCCGTACCGCGCTGGGCTTTCTGGCCGCCGGCGTCGGTCTTGATCAGCTCGCGCCCGATTTCGCCACGCCGTTTATTCGTGAAGTGCTGGCGCTGCTGCTGTGCCTGTTTGCGGGCGTACTGGCGATTTACGGCTATCTGCGCTGGCTGCGTAACGAAAAGGCGATGCGCCTGAAGCAGGATCTGCCCTATACGCGCGGGTTGCTGATTATCAGTGCGATTTTGCTGACGGTGGCGGGCGTGGTGATGGTACTGGTGTTCTATGGCGGATAGCCGCAAAGCGCGACGCGAAGCGGACCCCGGCCTGCAGCCGGAGCGGACGTCGCTGGCGTGGCTGCGTACGCTGCTGGGGTATGGCGCGCTGATTGCCCTGGCGATTAAGCACAACTGGCACCGCACGGGAGTGCCCTTCTGGATCTCACTGGTTGTGCTGGCGCTGGTGGCCATCATTTTATGGCGCTATACCCGCAGCCGTAACGTGATGGACGTGGCGCAGGACGATTTTGTGCAGCCGAAGGCGGTGCGGGATAAGTTCCTGATTGCGTTGGCTGTACTGTCTCTGTCTTTACTCTTTGCAATTACACACATTCAGCAAATTGTGAGCTTATAAGCCCGGTGGCGGCTGCGCCTTACCGGGCCTACGGTTAACGGCCTTTTGCTAAATACTTCGCCATCTCGTCTTCCGGCACCATGCCGCCGCCGGTCGCCCACACCAGATGGGTGACGTTGGCATCAGCCTGAACACGCAGCGGCCCGGCCATGCCCGCCAGCGCCGATGGCTCCAGACGAATCCCTTCCTCCTGCGCCAGCCAGCCGAGCATGTCGTACATGCTTTGATCGGAAAGGGTATAGAACCCGTCGAGCAGACGTTCCATCGCGCGGCCGACGAAGCCCGACGCGCGTCCGACCGCCAGCCCGTCCGCTGCCGTCACGTTGTCGATACCCAGATCCTGCACGGCAATCTCATCGTGCAGGCCGGTATAAACCCCCAGCAGCATGCATGGGGAGTGCGTGGGCTCGGCAAAGAAGCAGTGAACGTTGTCGCCAAACGCCAGCTTCAGACCAAACGCCACACCGCCAGGCCCCCCGCCAACGCCGCACGGCAGATAGACATACAGCGGGTGCTCTGCATCCACCACACGGCCCTGTTCGGCAAACTGCGCCTTCAGGCGCTCGCCGGCAACGGCATAGCCCAGGAACAGGGTGCGGGAGTTTTCATCGTCGATAAAGAAGCAGTTCGGGTCGTTTTCCGCCGCTTTTCGCCCTTGTTCCACCGCCACGCCATAATCCTGCTCATATTCCACGACGGTAACGCCATGGCTGCGCAGTTTGGCTTTCTTCCACTCGCGGGCGTCGGCGGACATATGTACCGTCACCTTAAAGCCGATGCGTGCGCTCATGATGCCGATGGACATTCCCAGGTTGCCGGTTGAACCCACCGCAATGCTGTACTGGCTAAAGAAGTCTTTAAAGCGCGGTTCCAGCAGGATGCTGTAGTCATCTTCAGTGCTCAGCAATCCCGCTTCCAGCGCCAGTTTTTCCGCGTGGGTCAGCACCTCGTAGATGCCGCCGCGCGCTTTAATCGAGCCGGAGATGGGCAGATGACTGTCTTTTTTCAGCAGCAGCGTTCCGGGAAGAGCCTTGCCAGATTCTCTCTCCAGCCGTTTTTTCATGGCCGGAATAGCAACCAGCTCAGATTCGATAATCCCGCCCGTTGCCGCGGTTTCCGGGAAGGCTTTCGCCAGATATGGCGCGAAGCGGTTGAGACGCGCATGCGCGTCGTCCACGTCGGCTTTGGTCAGCCCGACATAGGGCAACCCTTCTGCAAGCGAAGTGGTTCGTGGGTTAAGCCACGTTGTCTCTTTCAGAGCCATCAGATCCTCAACCAGAGGAAACTGTGCGGTTAAAGCAGTGATAGTTGCGTTTTCCATAATACGTCTCGTCGCGCTCAGATAATGAAAGAAAGCAGGAATGTGCCGCCAAGTGCAAGCACCGAGGCGATAAACGTCGCCGTCGTATAGTATTTGAAGGTCTCATTCAGGGTCGCGCCGCAGTATTGCTTGACCAGCCAGAAGAGCGAATCGGTCACGATCGTGCAGCCAATAGCGCCGGAACCGATGGCAATGCTGATGATCTCCGGGCTTACGTTCGGGTAGAGCGGCAGCAGCAGCGCAAGGAACGGGTGAAACTTCAGTTTTACGATGGTTAAAACAATCAACACAATGCTGACAAGCAGCGTTACCACAACCCAGACCGGCGATCCCATATCTCACCTCACCCTTATGTCATCTGTGGGTATTGGACGAAAAAACGGCGTGAGCTGACAAACGATAAAAATTGCCGTTCAGGTGAGCCAGATTGGATCAACTGAGTGACTGAACTCAAAAAAGCGCACTTATTTCGCTGTTGGTTCACATAAATTCATGCCTGGGCGGTATGCTGGGCGCAGAAATAACGTGTGAGAATTGTGATGACCGATGCGAATGAAGTCAGAAACCGGCTGCTAAATGGCTGGCAACTGTCAAAGATGTACACTTTTGAAGTGGCTGCCCGGCATGAATCCTTCGCGCTGGCGGCGGCGGAACTGTCGCTCAGCCCCAGCGCGGTGAGCCACCGCATCAACCTGCTGGAAGAGGAGCTGGGCATTCAGCTGTTTGTCCGCTCGCACCGTAAAGTTGAGCTGACGCAGGAGGGAAAGCGCGTTTACTGGACCCTAAAATCATCCCTCGACACCCTGAATCAGGAGATCCTGGATATTAAAAACCAGGCGCTGTCCGGTACGCTGACGGTGTATTCCCGGCCGTCAATCGCCCTGTGCTGGCTCGTCCCCATGCTGGGGGATTTTACCCGCCGTTATCCGTCGATATCTCTCACCATTCTCACCGGCAATGAGTACGTCAATATGCAGCGAACCGGCATCGATCTGGCCATCTATTTCGACGATACGCCGCCAAACTACCTTTCTCATCATTTCTTGATGGACGAGGAGATTTTGCCCGTCTGCTCGCCCGCATATGCTCGCGAGCATGCGCTGTTGAAAAACCCCGATAACCTCAGCCACTGCACGTTACTGCACGACCGTCAGGCCTGGAGTAATGATTCCGGTACGGATGAGTGGCTCAGCTGGGCGCAGCATTTTGCGATGAATATGCCGTCATCATCGGGTATTGGCTTCGATCGTTCCGATTTAGCGATAGTGGCAGCCATGAATCATGTGGGCGTGGCGATGGGGAGAAAGCGGCTGGTGCAAAAGCGCCTTGAGCGGGGCGAGCTTATCGCCCCGTTTGGCAACAAGGCCCTCAAATGCCATCAGCACTATTACATCGCAACGCTTACCGGCCGTCAGTGGCCGAAAATTGACGCTTTTATTGGCTGGCTAAGAGAACTGGCAGGCTGAAGAATTATTACGCTTTGACGCTACACCAAATGCGAGAAAGCGTGCTAAATACAGGTAATGCTTTTGATTTATCCAGGGTAAGCCGTGTTAAAGCCTCTTATTGCGACCGCGTTACTTCTCTCTTCCGGCTGGGCGATAGCCGCCGAGCCGCCGCTGACGGCTGCGCTTTATGCACAAAAGCTGGGTGTGGGTATGGACGTGGACTGGGCGCGCACCGAGCGCGGGATACGGGAATTCGACCCGCTGGTGGTACGCGACTTTCGCGCGAAAGGCATCAGCCATGTGCGTATTCGCGTGGCCGATGAGCCGACCGAAGCACGGCTGATCCACCTGCGTAAGCTGGTGGAAGCCTGCGAGCAGTACGGCGTGATCCCGATTATCGCGTATCAGGCGGACAGCTATAAAAACGATCCGAAAGCCGATAACGAAAAAGAGGTTACCGACTGGTGGATTGCCGTGGCGCACTATTTCGGCAAACGTTCGCCGCTGCTGGGCTTTGACCTGATTTATGAGCCTGCGGACAAGCTCAACCACAACGCAGCCTCGCTCAACCGGGTGTATGAAAAAACCATCAAGGTCATCCACAGCATTGATGCGGACCGGATGATCTTCATCGCTCCCCGCCTGCGTGCGGCCCCCGAAGCTCTCCCCAGCCTCAAGCTGCCTGCGCACAGCCAAAACTTCCTGCTGGCGGAGTGGCATATCTTCCCCTGGGGGCCGCTGAAAAATAACGGCAAATACCCGTGGACCTCCGGTACGGCGGCGGAGAAAGCGGCGATTCACAATCGCATCGCGACGGCGCTGCGCTGGCAACAAAAAACCGGACACGTCAGCTGGGTCGGGGGCTGGGGCGTGGGGGAGTCAAACCGCTTTACACCCACCGCGTCGCAAATGGCCTTTGCCACGTTTATGGCCTGCGAGCTGCAAAAGGCGAAAATACCCTACGCGATTAACGCCGATTTCCAGTTTTATGACGGAGAGGAGGGGGCCTGGCGGCCAGCGCCAGAGCCGCTGCTGGAGGCGATGATTGCCCCGGCGTGTGAAAAGCCCGGCGAGAAGCCGGGCCATCATGCGGTTAAACAGGCTGCTCGTGGTGGGGAACACGCGACGCCAGCGGCAGCCAGCACAGCAAAATCAGTAGCCCCATCAGCGTCATCAGTAAACCCAAACTAGCCTGCCCGGTTTGCGGCATCATGGCGGAGAGCCAGGCCAGCGCGCCGGAACCGATGTTTTGCAAACCGCCCACCAGTGCACCCGCCGTACCCGCGAGGAACGGGAACGGCTCCATGGCGCCGCTGGTGGCAAGCGGGAACAGCATCCCCGCGCCGAAGAAGAACAGCGCCGCCGGGATCAGGAGCGTCCAGACGGTCATTACGCCAAACAGACCCGGGATCCACATCATCAGGCCAGCCAGCAGGCAGCTGATAACAGACTGCCACATCAGCGTTGAGAAGCGTTTGTTTTGACGTCCGGCGAACCAGGCTCCAAAGAACGCCGCCGGGATCGGCAGGATAAACAGAATACTCACCACCATACTGCTCAGGCCAAGCCCCGCTCCCAGCAGTACGCCAGAACAGGCTTCGAACACCGCAATGCCCGCCAGACCGCCGATCAGCATCAGCAGGTAACAAGTAAAAGCCCCGTTGCCGAACAGCGTTTTATAGCTGGCGAGAAGCTTCGTGCGCGGTGCGTCCTGGGGACGGGTTTCCGGCATCCAGCGCGCCATGCTGAAGGTGACAATCACGCACAGCACCAGCAGGAAGGCATAGCAGGCGCGCCAGGACCACATTGTGTCCAGCAGGCCGCCAATCAGCGGTGCCAGCAGCGGGCTGACCAGAATACCCATATTCAACAGGCTGTTGGCATGGCGGAGTTGCGTGCCCTGATACATATCGCGCGGTAAGGTACGCGCCATCACCCCACCGACGCCCGTGCCTACCCCCTGCAGCGCGCTGGCGGCAATTAGTACGGTCAGGCTATGGGTGGTAATAGCAATCACCGTCGCGACCATGAAAATGCACATGCCGGTCAGAATGACCGGACGGCGGCCAATGCGGTCGGATAATGGCCCGTAGAACAGCTGCGAAACGCCATAGGTCAGCAGGTAGGCGGCCATCACGCTTTGTACCGCGCCCTCGCGGACGTTGAGTTCCTTTGCCATGTCGGCAATCGCCGGAATGTAGATGGTTTGCGCCATCTGACCGACGGCCACCAGTAACACCAGCATCAACAATAAGTTAACGTTCCTTTGTTTTTTCATGTCGCTGAATACTTTTGCTAAAAGAGAAAAATGAAGAATAAGTGACTACGCATTCCCATAAATGCGCGAGGAATCTACCACAATGAGATGACAAATTAAGCATTGTCATGATGAATGAAGAAGAGGATTAAGGCAGGTTTTGTAAACAAGAACGGCAACTAATGTTGCCAGTGAATTACGCCAGACGCAGCAGGATCGCACCGGCTGCAATACCCAACGCGGCAGCGATACGCAGACCGGCAACCTTTTCTTTTAAAAGCACAAATGCGATCAGCGCACCGAAGAGTATGGAGGTTTCACGCAGCGCAGCGACAACCGCCAGCGGAGCCTGCGTCATCGCCCATAAGGCCAGGCCATACGAGCCCATGGTTCCCACCCCGCCGAGCAACCCCTTTTTCCAGTGCAAACGCAGGTAGCTGGAAGCTTCGCGGCGTCGCGCCACAATTGCCCAGCACAGCAGGCAGAAGCCGTTCATAAAGAAGGTCCACAGCGTATAGCCCAGCGCGGTATCCGATAAACGTACACCCGTTCCGTCCACCAGCGTATAGCCGGCGATAAAGCAGGCGTTCAGCAGTGCCAGCCAAATCCCCTTGCGGGACTGCAATCGGCCATTTATCGCCATCGCGAGGATCGACAGGCAGATTACTCCGATGCCCGCCCAGGCGAGCCAGGAGAGGCTATCCCCGAGCACCAGCACGCTGATCAGCGCCACCAGCAGTGGGGCTGTTCCGCGCATCAGCGGATAGGTCTGGCTCATGTCTGAGACCTGATACGTCTTCGCCACCAGTACCGTGTACACCACCTGCAGCGCGCAAGAGACCACTAAAAATGGCCAGCTGGCTACGGAGGGTTGAGGAGAAAATGGCAATAAAACCAGCGCAATGAGTGTGGCGGAGCCGCTAACGCTGATCGCCGAGTAAAGCTTATCCGTTCCGGCTTTGACGATGGCGTTCCAGCTGGCATGCAGCAGTGCGGCGAACAGCAAAATACAGAAAACGGAGATAGTCATGGCGTCTTTGGCGGTGAATTGTCACTCAACTGTAACATTCACGACCTGATGTCGCCAGCCAGCTACACCGCGCAAAAGAGACGATGGGTAACCCGTGGCTCGTCTGACACCAGCCTGAAGCCTGCCCGACGGTAGAAGCCGCAGGCCGTATCGGGTGCATGGGTATTGAGGAAATCAAACCAGATGCTGGCATCGGCCATCACCACCGTTAACAGCTGTTTACCAATGCCCTGACCGCGGCACTTCTCGCTGACATAAAGATGGCGAATACGTCCGGCACGCGGCTGCTGGCTGAACGGATCGCGGTTAAGGCCGCAGACGCCCACCAGCTTGCCGTTTAAAAAGGCACCCAGCAGCTTTTCACCCGGCGCGTTAAAGCGGTTTTCACCGCGCTGCCAGTTCTCTTCCAGCCTGCGCAACATATTGAAATTCGCCGCGATGCTTTCGGCTTTCAGCGCGATATACCCGGGCTCTTCCGGCGTGATGGGTTCAATTAACAGACGCGACATAGCATTCCCTCGTTATTAAAGAGGGGCGGTTGCCCGCCCCTCTCAGGTGCGACTTGAACCTGAATCACCGAAGGTATTTCAGGACAGCATCAAGCAGTTGCAGAACAGCAACAATGAGTTTGAGGATAAGTATCACCATATCCACTACGCTCATACGCGTCTCCTTTTGGTAAAAAGGAGCACGATGCTGGCGTACCTTTCCGCCGCCTGTTGCCAGCACCTCGATTGACGTAACACAGTGTGCTCACTTCAGAGGGTTAAGGCACTGACGGCACCACCCGTTTCAGCCAGGACTTCGTTGCGCCGGTAGAACTGCGGCCCCCTCGCTCACTGCGAACATCCTCAGTATAGATAAATACTGTATGCATGAGGGTCTTCCCTTGTTGTGGTGGCTGAAGGCATGATAATGGCGTATTAAATCGCCA
>NZ_JACASJ010000120.1:0-13036 GCF_013391025.1 Enterobacter sp. SECR19-1250
ACCACTTTGTCGGATGCTTCAGATTATGACCAGACGGTTCACGCTGTACGCTTACAATTAACATTACTCTGCTTTCTGAAAACGCCCGGCCCCCTTTCTCAGATTCAACAGCTGATAGCGGATCGTTACCCAAAAAAAACCCCGGCATTGCCGGGGTCAGACTCAGCGTCTTTTAGACATTGACGCCGTGCTGGGAAGCAAGCGCTGACAGGCCACCGGCAAAACCCTGGCCGACAGCTTTAAACTTCCACTCAGCGCCATGGCGATACAGTTCACCGAAGACCATTGCGGTTTCAGTTGAGGCGTCTTCAGACAGATCGAAACGGGCAATTTCCGTGCCGTTGTCGTTGTTGTAAACGCGCATGAAGCTGTTGCTCACCATGCCGAAGTTTTGTTTACGCGCTTCTGCATCATAGATGGTAACGGCAAACACCAGTTTTTTGATGTCTGCTGAGACTTTGGTCAGATCAATTTTGACCTGCTCATCGTCGCCGTCGCCTTCACCAGTACGGTTGTCGCCCTGGTGCTCTACTGCGCCATCAGGGCTGGTTTTATTATTGAAGAAAATGAAATGGGCATCTGACAGCACTTTACCGTCTTCACCTACTGCGAATACGGAAGCGTCAAGGTCAAAACCCTGACCATCGGTTACACGGGCATCCCAGCCCAGACCAACCATAGCGACATTCATGGTTGGTGCTTCTTTGGTCAGAGATACGTTGCCGCCTTTTACGAGAGAAACTGCCATTTTTAGCTCCTGCAAACAGTTGAATGAGGCTGAATTAACAGCCCCGGATATGAAAAGTTACTTTTCGATCAGGACGCGTTAATGCCGTACTGAGCACATACAGATGCCAGACCACCAGCATAACCCTGGCCTACTGCGCGGAATTTCCACTCACCATTGTGGCGATACAGCTCGCCAAACAGCATGGCGGTTTCAGTGGACGCATCTTCGGTCAGATCGTAGCGAGCGACTTCAGTCTGGTTATCGTCATTAACCAGACGAATAAACGCACCGGATACCTGACCAAAGCTCTGGCGACGAGCCTGAGCATCGTGGATGGTCACAACGAAGATGATCTTGTCAACTTCAGACGGGACGGCGTCCAGTTTAATTTTCAGCGATTCATCATCACCATCGCCCTCACCGGTGCGGTTATCGCCGGTGTGTGTTACGGAACCGTCGGATGACGTCAGGTTGTTATAGAAGATGAAATCTGAATCGCCGCGCACTTTGCCGTTTGAGGCCAGCAGGAATGCTGAAGCATCCAGGTCAAAGTCCTGACCGTCTGTTGAACGCGCATCCCAGCCAAGGCCCACCAGGACGTTTTTCATTGACGGAGCTGCTTTACTCAGGGAGACGTTCCCGCCTTTGGAAAGAGAAACACTCATAAAATAACCTCTTCGATTAGTAATTGTTCAGGTTAACACTTAAGGGGATTAACTCCCCTTTTCCTCAGATTCAGGTTTGCCCGGGAACATGACGCTTGCGAGAATGCCCAGCGCCAGTACACCCAGTACAACATACAGGCTGGTTGTTGCCGCAATGCTGTAACCATGATGCCAGATGTGATCGGTCGCATTCAGGCCGAGTTTTGCCGCGATGAAGAACAGCAGCACGATAACGGCCTTCTCCAGATGAACCAGGTACTGTTTCAGTGCCTCAAGGACAAAATACAGAGTACGCAGGCCCAGGATAGCAAACATCATGGCACTATAGACGATAAGCGGTTCACGACTGACGGCAATGATTGCCGGTACCGAGTCAAACGCGAACATTACGTCCGAGAGTTCAACCACAGCCACACACAGGAACAGCGGGGTCGCATATAGCGCCGCTTTTTTACCACGGCCAATGGTGACATCGCTGTTTTCTGGTTTCGCCAGTTCGGCATCCACTTCCTTCTGGTTAAGCAGGAAGGCATGCCCTCTGAGCTTCGGCCAGATAGGGAAGAAGCGTTTAACCATGCGGTAAGCCAGATGCTGGGAGTAATCCTCAATTTCATCATCGTCATCACCGCTTTTAAGCATCATGACCGCCGTCCAGGCAACGATAATAGCGAAGACAACTTCAACGTACGGCCCCAGACTCAGCAGGCTCGTACCGATGGCGACAAAGATGCCCCTGAAGACAATGGCACCAATGATCCCCCAGTAGAGAACACGGTGGCGATAACGATCCGGAACGGCGAACCAGGAGAAGATGGCCATCATGACGAACAGGTTGTCGACCGACAGCACTTTCTCCAGCGCATAACCCGTGACAAACAGACTAGCAACCTCAGCACCGTGGTGGATATAGAGGAAACCGGCAAATGCCATCGCAACCACAACCCAGAATACGGACCAGAGCGCCGCACTCTTAAGCGAGATTGGCTTGTCATCACGGTGCATAAACAGGTCAATAAAGATGGCACCGACTGAAAGCGCAATAAAAACAATGACCGTTTCAGTCGGGAAGCCGATGTGTGTGGAAACCATATTTTACCCTTAGGGATGTGGATCAGAGGCCAAATTCAGCCGGGTCGAAGCCCAACGCGATAGCGATCTCGCGGGAGGCCAGTTTCTCGTCCTGATCGAAGTTACCGTCACTTTTTGCAACGGCAATACCAACACGTAAGGCCAGCTGAGCGGCCTCAGGCTGATCTTTCAACGCCAGGATGTATTTCATGGTTTCGCCCTTGCCGATTTCAACATCGAAATCGAAGCTTGAAACCAGTTTATTGAAGAACTCGATCACCTCATTGGTATCGAATACCTTCAGCTCTTCTGAAGAGCGAAGAAAGCCCATCATTTTCTGCTTTTCTTCCGAACTCACGCCGTCACTCGATACGGCAATACGGGCACATACAGCAACGGTGCCGTGCATAAATTTTTTGTTTTTGAAACGGCCAACCTGGCGGGTCAGTTCGTCCCGGCCAGAGTTAATGGCACCTTTTACCTTGTCGAAAAAGCTCATACCTGTTTCCTTTGTTGCTGTGTTATTTAGAACCGGCGCTCCAGCGAAATCCCCAGCCAAATGCCCGGTCCATTTCGTCCTGGCCTTTGAAGTACTGGTTAATTCGCTCGACTTTAATTGCACCGTTTTCGTTTACGAGTCTGGCAATGGCGCACAATGTGCGACGGTTTTCACCTTCGGTCAGGCGGGTCTCAATGGGCGGTTGATCCGGCACATGAATAGTGACCACACCATCAGTCTTGTCCCAGCTGGGAACACCTTCATAAATAAAAGCGTAAATCAGCACTTCGCGGATATGCTTCCATTCACGTCCATTGATATGCAGCCACTCGCCGTCTGATACATCACCCGTCCGGTCATCTCCCTTGAGCTGAACATACGGTTCATCGCGATAATCACCGAATGCATTACCGAGCGCCTGAATGACCGATTTATACCCGTCCTGAAGCTCAACAAAGGCCCCCAGATCCAGGTCGATTCCTTTGGAGCCGAACATGCCTGCAAAGCCGGATTTGCCGCTGCCTCGGTGCCAGTTCAGGTTGATCCGGATTTCACCGAAGTTATCCCGTTTGGTCAGGCTGATTGCAGGCTTCTCTTTTGTCAGCGATACCTTGCTCAGGCTGATTTTTGTCTCAACTGGCGGAGGGGTTACAACCGGAGGAGTCGGGGCTGCGGGAGCAGGTTCGTCGGCAATATTTACGCCGAAATGCTCTGCCAGCGGTTTAAGTCCACCGTTGAACCCCTGCGCAACAAAGCGGAATTTCCAGTCATTATTACGACGGTAAAATTCACCCAGAATTAAGGCTGCTTCCTGACGGCCGCTCAATTCGACACTGCCGCTAACCAGGCCGGTAGCCCCTTGCTCCACGTCGATGGAAAGATTACGAAGACCGGACACCGTCTGCCCACCGTCACAGGTCACGGTGAACGCAATTTTTTGGACATCAGGTTTCAGCCGGTTGAGCGCGACAGTAAAGGTTGAGTACTGGCCTTCACTGACCAGGCTGACGGTACCATCATCGTTACGTGGCTGACCATAGAACACCATGTCCGCATCACCCTGCACCTTCCCGTCGGCATACAGGCGAAACGCCGAAGCATCCACCTGGCCGCCCGAGGTGATCCGGACCCGCAACTCCTGGGCTGGAACGGGGGCATTGCCCCCCGGCGTCAGGTTCATTAGCGGATAACCGCTGAAACGATATCGGAGTGCATATCGTCAATTGTGCGGCCGCGACAGGCATGGCCAAGGGCGGTAAAGTCCCAGTTGCCGTTATTACGGCGCAGCGAAGAAATAACGATCCCGGTATGTGAGCCCTGCTCAGTCAGCTTGTAGCGAGCCAGCTCTTTGCCGGTTTGATCGACAACGCGGCAGAACGCGTTTTCGACGTCATTGAACGACTGACCACGGAAGCTGTTTACCGTAAACGCCAGGTATTCAACGTTTGCAGGCAGTCGGGAGAGGTTGACCTTAATCACTTCATCGTCACCGTCACCCTCACCGGTCAGGTTATCGCCACTGTGCACAACAGCGCCGCAGGTGGATTCCAGTTTGCGGAACCAGATGGTGTCAATTGTTTTACCGGTGCTGTCCATTAATACGCAGCCAGCATCGAGATCGATTGAGTCGTTGCCTCCAAACAATCCTCCAAGAAGACCTTTTTTCTTAACCGGATCCCAACCGAGACCGAAATGAAGCTGGCTTAATGCAGATGATTCTTTGCTGAGTGATACCGTCTGGTTCTTAACTAATGAAACCATGTTTTATTCCTTAAAATGGTAATGACCGAGACAATCAAAGGGTTGTTTATTAACTGACGAAGAAAATCATATCATGATGAAGTTCTCTGACAAGGGAAATTTTGGTAGTTTTCTGTAAAAACACAAAAAGAAAATCTTTTCAGGGTGTTAATTTTCTATGTTTAATTTAAATATCAATACTTTATCGGGAATCCAAAAAATACTGACTCACTCCATAACCACAGAAGTTATTAATCATATTATGATTGACATGTAGCTTAGACACTCATAGACTCACTTCTCAATCATAAATTTGCATGGCGTTCCGGATAATTAAAAAAAATGAACAAGAAAATTTGGTTTATGGAAGGTTTATCCTCCCAGCGAGATATTATTCAGGGGGTAAAATCATTTGCACAAAAAAATAATTTTGCCATTACCGTTTTTGCCTCCCACCGTAACGAAAGAAATGAAATCCTTTCCGTTGCCGATTATTCTTTGACTGAACCTGAAGATCCTCAAAAACGTCTCCAGTTTATTCAGGAAACCATTCAGACCTACGGCATCCACCATATTCATACTGGCCGTAACAGCCAGTGGTTTGAAGAACACCGTTCAGACATTGAATCGACCGGTGCCACCCTTACTACCGGTGCAACGAGCGTCGACTGGTTAACTCTGGCTGACGAAAAAGTTACTTTTGCTCAGTTTATGGAGCAAAAGGGACTCCCGGTTGTACCATCCTGGCGGGTGAATACGCTGGCAGAATTAAAGACACACCTCGCGTCCCCGCCGTTCACTGACAGCCCGGTATGCGTGAAGCCGGTGACGGGTATCTATGGCATGGGATTCTGGCGCTTTGATGACAGTGCTTCGCCTATGGCCGTCTTTAATCATCCCGAACATCGTCTGGTCAGTCCGCAACAGTATATTGCAGCAGCATCAGCTGCTGAGTCGTTTAACCCCCTTGTTTTGATGCCGTACCTGCCAGGCCCGGAATTTTCCGTCGATATCCTCGCGGATAAGGGCGAAATACTCGCAGCCGTGGGACGCCGTAAGGAAGGGGCTATCCAGTATCTGGTAAACGAAGGTAGCGCCTGGGAACTGGCGTGTGACTGCGCCCGGGTTATGAAGGCCGACGGGCTGGTGAATGTTCAGACGCGAAACGATGTGAATGGCAACCCGGTGCTGCTTGAAACCAACATGCGTCCGTCAGGGGGGGTGGGTTATACCCTTCACAGCGGGGTGAACCTTCCTGGGTTATTTGCTGCCTTTAAGCTCGGTCTGATGTCTGAAGATATGGTGCGCCAGAGCGCTAAAAACACCTTTTCTCCGGTTGCGGTGAGATCCATTACGGATGTAATTGCATACCCGGAATCACTCTCTAACCTTTTGAATTAAGGCGTGTTTATGTCTGATAACCTCGAAGATATGATTTATCGCCGTACCCTCTCATGCGGTACGATTCAGGTAATCCGCGATCAGGGTGAAGTTTCGCTCGATGACCTGTTTGATATCGCTGAAAGACGTAACCCGAAACGCGCCTTTCTGTTTGTCAGCAAAGTACTCGGCAGGCACATTCCCGTGCCACCCTCAGTCATGCGGCAGGCCTACAGACAGCTTGCCAGCCAGTTCCCCTCAACGCTAACAGGGCCCGTACTGTTTATCGGTATGGCTGAAACCGCCGTTGGGCTTGGGGCCGGTGTGTTTGATGAAGTGCGCCACCAGCATCGTGAATCTGTATATCTGACCTCTACCCGTCACCCGGTTGATGGCACGTTGCTTTGCGAGTTCAAGGAAGAACACAGCCACGCCACTGATCATCTGATCTATCTGCCAGATGATGAAGAGAAAAGACGTCGTGTTACCAACGCGCGAACGCTGGTTTTGATTGATGACGAGGCAACCACCGGTAATACCTTTATTAACCTGCTTTCTGCCCTGCGTAATACCGGCAAGCTTCAACATATTGAACAGGTTATCGCCGTTACGCTTACCGACTGGAGTGGCAAAGCCTTGTCCGAGCGCAGCACCTTACCCGTCACTTCTGTTTCTCTTGTAAGCGGTCAGTGGGGATGGACCACATTACCAGATGCACCGGTCCCGGACATGCCGAAAGTCAACGTAACTTCACGCGGAGAATGGGACATCCAGGGGAAACAGTCATGGGGTCGACTGGGGATGCTCGCACCTGCGGCCGATCTCGGCCATGAGGTTTCCGTCCGCAAAGGGGAGCGTGTTCTGGTTCTCGGGACAGGGGAATTCGTCTGGGAGCCGTTCCTGCTTGCAGAACGGCTCGAAGCTGCCGGGGCAAAGGCATTTTACGGTTCGACCACCCGCTCCCCTATCGCCGTTGGTTATGCCATTGAGTCCGCCATTTCCTTTACGGATAACTACGGGCTGGGCATCCCCAATTTTGTCTATAACGTCGCCCACCAGCAGTTTGACCGCATTCTTGTGTGTACTGAGACACCCGCAGAAAGTATTGACGCGCAGCTTCTTAAGGCGCTGGCTGAGGTTGCGCCCGTCGTGGAGATTGTTACCTATGAATAAACCCGTTGTTCTGAGCGACCTTGACGACACGCTCTTTCAGACCCGTCGTAAAATGGTGGACGAGCTGGCCCTGGAGCCATTCCGTACCGGTGCCGTTGATCGTACCCTGAATCCACGAAGCTTTATGACGGAAGAACAGTCCATGTTAGTGGACTGGCTTCTGGAGCAGGCTGAACTCATTCCCGTTACCGCACGGGGAACTGAAGAAATCAGCCGCGTACGGATCCCTTTCCACTCCTGGGCAATCACCACGCACGGGGCCGTCATTCTCACGCCTGAAGGCAACCCCGACGAGGAGTGGAAGGCCCATATGCTCGGCCAGCTGGCTCCCTATCAGGAAAAGCTGACATCGATGCAGCGACTGATCACTGAAATGATGGACGCAAAAGGGATTAATGCCTGGGCAAGACTGAACTTCGAATACGGTGAAACGGCGGTTTATATGGTGATGAAACACCGCGACAGCACCCGCCTTGACGAGCTCAATGCCATTGCAGATGAGATAGAAACGGTGTTTCCGACCGAGGGCTTCTACATCCACCGCAACAGTAATAACGTGGCCTGGCTACCCACCCCGGTTGAGAAAGGGCTGGCCGTCAGCTGGCTGCTTGAAAAACTTCGGGCTGAACGCGGCGTTTTCCCCGTAATTGGTCTGGGCGACAGCCTGAGCGATCATCGTTTTATGAAACTGTGCAGCTGGTTTGGCATCCCGCGTCAGAGTCAGTTTGCAGATGCCATTTCACAGCGAATTTTTGGAGAAAATTAAAATGCAGCCACATGAAACATTTACCGGCTCATACCAGCCCGGTGACGTGGAATTTCTGCTAAAGCCGGTTGTCATTGAGATGACGCCGGTTGATCAAAAAGAAGAGCTGATTCAGTCCGGGAAGAAACATTATTCAGACATGCTCAGCCAGGAGCCAGCACCAACACAATGGCATCTTGATTTGTTTCACCGGGCGCTGGATCGGGGCGCAGAGAGGCTTGCAAAAGAAGTCACACAGCTCGCTATTTCTCTGGCCGAACGCTTCGGTGATGAGCCCATTGTACTGGCCAGTCTTGTCAGAGCTGGCGTACCGCTCGGCGTTATGCTGCACCAGGCCCTGCGTGACATGGGGAAAACCTCATGGCATTACGGCATCAGCATCATCCGGGATCGTGGAATTGACGGTGCAGCACTCGACGTCATTGAAGAGCGGCATGGTACCAGCGGTATTGTCTTTGTTGACGGATGGACAGGTAAAGGCGCAATTACCGGAGAGCTTGTACGCGCACTGAAAGATCGCCCGGGCTATCCTGAGCAGCCGCGACTGGTTGTCCTGGCCGATCCCTGTGGCTGTTCCTGGCTTGCAGCAAGTGATGATGACTGGCTCATTCCTTTTGGCATCATGGGTGCGCCGGTATCAGGTCTGATCTCCCGGTCAGTATGGTCCTCTGAAGGATTACATGGGTGCATGGTTTGCGAGCATCTCAGTGAATTCGAATGCAGCCGGATGCTTGTCGATACCGTCGCTCATTTCCGTAAGAAGTTAACACCGACATCCCTCGCTCCCCTGAGCTGGAATACGGAGTCAGCCCGGATCTTATGGCAGACAAGTCGCGACGTTATCGCGTTCCTGGCCGATGAATTTAAAGTGGACAGCGTCAATCGTATTAAACCCGGTATTGCTGAAGCAACCCGGGCTGTATTGCGTCGGGTACCGGACCATATATTTGTGCGTTCTATTGACGACCCGGACGTTGCCTTGCTTGTAGGGCTTGCTCGTGAAAAGGGAATAGTTGTTACAGAAATGGGGGGAACCCTCGGCCAGTATCGGGCTGTAACCATTATCAAGAAGGTACTCTGATGAAAAATCGTCTTTCTCCCTGGAATCTGGGAGCCACGCTATACATGCCTGCAACACGGGAAGATATTGCTGATGCCGTCCTGCATGGGAAAATCCCGGGTTTGCGCTCTCTGGTAATTTGCCTTGAGGATGCTGTCAGTGAAGCAGACATCCCCATCGCCCTCAAAAATCTGGAGCACCTGCTGCACGAGCTCAGTAACAGCATGCGTAGCCTGGGTAAAAATGACTGGCCTCTGGTGTTCATTCGCCCCCGGCATGCCGACATGGGCAGATGGTTAAAAGCGCATTATGATCTTTCCGCTGTCGACGGGTTTGTGTTGCCGAAATTTACCCTCAGTTCGTTAGCTGAATGGTGGGATATCATGGGCGGGACTCACCTGTGCATGATGCCAACGCTGGAAACAGAAGACGTCTTTGACGTGGTTCAGATGCGGGAGCTGGCCACCCGTCTGGTGGAACATCCCTGCCACGACCGCATTATTGCGCTTCGAATCGGCGGCAACGATCTTATGAACGTTGTGTCGCTTCGCCGTCCCCGGGACCTGACGCTGTATGACAGCCCGATGGGCTACGTCATCAAAATGCTCGTTTCGGTCTTCGGCCCGCGTGATTTTGCCCTGACCGCGCCCGTATGTGAGCATATTGACGATCATGCCGTAATGGCCAGAGAGCTGGCTCTTGATATGGCACATGGGCTTGTTGGGAAAACGGCCATTCACCCGGGTCAGATAGAGGTCATTCAAAACGCGCTGATGGTCACTCAGGGTGAGCATTCTGACGCTCTGCGGATCCTGAACTCTACCCAGGCCGTGTTTAAGTCGCAGGGAGCAATGTGTGAACCCGCCACACATCGCCGCTGGGCGGCTGGCATTCTGGACAGAGCTCGTTTTTATGGGTTACAGAACGAGCAAAGCGCTGATGGAATCAGATTACTTACCGTGACCCAGCATCATTAAGGAAATCATAATGGGGTTCAGGTTCAGAAAGTCGATCAACATTATTCCTGGTGTTCGCCTCAACCTGAGTAACGGTGCACCGAGCCTGAGTGTCGGGCCGAGAGGTGCTTCCGTTTCTTTTGGAAGCCGGGGGACCTATGCCAATCTGGGCTTGCCCGGTACCGGGCTGAGTTACCGTACCCGGCTTGACCGGGCCGCGCGTTCCGGAGGTGGGAACCGGACGGCTACCGACCCGGGGCTCAGACAGGCGCTTGAGCAGGAAGCCGCTGATCTCATGTCAGCGGTGACCGCAATCCGTAATATTCACGAGCTGACGCCGGATCCCAAAACAGGCATCAGCTGGGCAGAGCTGGAAGCAGTATACCTGCATAACAGAACGTCGCCTTTTCAGGTTCCGGCACCGGTGCGTCCAGAAAAGCCAGACTATCTTGCATTGCCGGAAAAGCCTGCCGAGAGCGAAGGCATTAGTTTTCTGGGTAAATGGTTTGAATCGGAATCAGCTAAAGCTGAGCGCCACGCCGAAAATCTTCGCCGGTGGCAGCAGGAGCTGATTGATGTGGAGCGTGAGAATACCCTTCGACAGCACCGGTACCAGCAACAACGGACGGCCTGGGCCGAACAGTATGCAAACTGGAAGTTTGAGGCTGAAGAACATGAAAAACGGCTCGCCACGGCTCAGGCAGATGCCCGGCAGCAGTTCCGGACAGACGCCGCGTTTTTCGAATCATACCTGGCGGGTGTGCTGGCAGAAACTGAATGGCCGCGTGAAACGCTTGTTGCATTTGAAGTAAAGCCGGAGCTATCAGCAGTCCTGCTGGATGTTGATTTAGCTGAGATTGAAGATTTCCCTGATAAGATTTACGGCGTTAATGCCCGGGGCACGGAGCTGACGGAAAAAGCCATGACGCAAAAAGCCGTACGCGAAAACTATGCCCGCCACGTCCATGGCTGCTTGTTCCGCCTGGTCGGTATCGTTTTACATACGCTACCGTTCGACAACGTGATTGTGTCAGGCTTTACGCAACGGGTCAGTAAGCGGACCGGCTATCTAGAGGATGAGTATATCCTGTCCTGCAAATGCAGTCGCAGCCAGATGTCGTCAGTAAATTTTGCAGGCTTAGAACACATTGATCCGGTTGAAGCGTTAGGCGATCAACCGGTTATTCGAAAGATGAGCAGTACCTTCATTTTTCAGCCTATTGAACCACTAACCCTTTAAGCAGGCTAAATCTTACGATGCAATTAAATACCAGACAGGCCCGGATTTTTAAGCTTGCCAACTTACTGGGCACCGGCAAGCCCGTTTCCGCTGCCGACATTATAACCAGTCTGGAATGCTCAGAGCCGACATTAACCCGGGCACTCAAAGAGCTACGCGAGTCATATTCTGCGGAGATCAAATACAGCAAGGCAGGTCATTCATACCATCTCGTTAATCCGGGCCAGCTGGATAAAAAGACCCTTCGCCGGATGAATGAAGCGCTCGCACAGAATGCTGAACTGAAAACCGGTGAGTCCACAGGGAAGGTCGTACTCGATAAGGATAAAAAAACAGCCGTGTCATTATCGCTACGCATGCGGATTTTAAGAAAAATTGACCGTCTGGCTGCGCTGAGTGGCTCGACCCGAAGTGAAGCGGTAGAGAAGCTGGCTCTGCACTCCGTTGATGAACTGATAAAAGAATACAGCGCTAAAAAGTCCTGACGCTAAATCTCAGACCGGGGTGAAAACCCCGGTTTTGTCATATTTCACCTCTGTATCTGCGTGACGGAGTTTTGATCTATTCTCCTCCCGCAATGTCAGCAGCGCCTTTCTGCCTACAAAACCTGGTGTCTTGACATCCTCTTGTGCTACACATCAATCTTTGGGCGATTTACACTCCATTCATGCAGATCTGTGATGTATGATGATTTTCATACATAAGAAAGTTTATTTTTGCCGGAGTTTTTTTCAGAAATCTTATATTCCAGTACGGTCTGAATTTTTTTCTCTGATAAGAGGCCATTCACATGTCGGTAATTCAATGGTGGTTAACTTATTTCTTTAATGCCGCTTCTGAGTATTTAATCTCCACCCGACAGATGTCGTGCCGTTTTATCAAATCTACAAACTCTGGCCTCTTCCTGAAACTACTCTCCTCTTCCGATCTCTTAAGAAGGAATTACATTTGAGACGCTTACCCGTATATCTGCTACTCGACACGTCCGGCTCTATGCACGGAGAGCCTATCGAAGCGGTTAAGAATGGCGTTCAGACGCTGCTTACCACGCTGAAACAGGATCCGTATGCACTCGAAACGGCTTACGTGTCAGTGATCACCTTTGATTCTTCAGCCCGACAGGCAGTCCCCCTGACAGACCTCCTGAGTTTCCAGATGCCAGCACTAACAGCCAGCGGCACCACCTCTCTTGGCGAAGCGCTTACCCTGACGGCCAGCTCCATTGCCAAAGAAGTACAGAAAACGACGGCTGACACTAAAGGTGACTGGCGTCCCCTTGTATTCCTGATGACGGATGGAAGTCCGAATGATGACTGGCGTAAAGGCCTGAATGACTTTAAAGCGGCCAGAACCGGCGTTGTTGTGGCATGTGCAGCCGGGCATGATGCCGATACCAGCGTCCTCAAAGAAATCACTGAAATCGTGGTTCAGCTCGATACAGCTGACAGTTCGACGATTAAAGCTTTCTTTAAATGGGTCAGTGCGAGCATTTCGGTAGGCAGTCAGAAAGTGGAGTCCAGCAAAAAAGAAGTGATCGGTCTTGAAGACCTGCCACCGCCGCCGCCAGAAGTAAACGTGGTCTTATAATTTTATTAATTAAGGGGATGTCATGTCTGTCAGTCTGAGCAAAGGCCAGGGCGTAAGCCTGAAAAAAAATGAATACGATCTCTCGTCCGTTACTATCGGCCTGGGTTGGGATATTAATGAGACTTTGTTGAATAAATCGAACTTTTGCTGAGTTGAAGGATCAGATCACGCA
>NZ_JACASJ010000121.1:0-12963 GCF_013391025.1 Enterobacter sp. SECR19-1250
TTTGACATATCAGGGACTATTCCATTTCATCGTCCAACAAAATGGGTGCAGTACACACCCATCAGTTTTTTGATGTGGGACTCTCCACTGTTTGCCTCTTGCGAAAGCCTGAGGCAAACAGCCTCAAGCACCCGCCACGCACTCTATGTGTCTTCTTAAACTCTGTCAGAAAATGGTTTCATTTCGTGAAGGCGCCTTCCAGAATCAGACGTCTTTTACGCGCCAGGTCAGCATCAGCGTGACAATCGACGTTAGTGCAATCATCCAGTACACCGACCCATGTCCATAGCTTTGCGACAACGCCCCCTGAATCACCCCCGCCAGAATTACCCCCGTGGAGATACTGTTGGTAAAGAGTGTGGTCGCCGACCCCGCCCGCCCGGGCATTAAATCCTGGAACCAGAGCATCCCTATCCCGGCCACGATCCCAATAAACACAGCATTAAACAGCTGCAGCGCCAGCAACGCCTCTCGTGAATGGAAGAAAATCAGCCCCAGGTAGAAAAGCACTCCGGCCGCTACGGCTATCAGCATCATCCGGCGTTTCCCGAGATGTTTGACGTAGTATCCCGCCAGAATCATCGCCGGAATTTCCAGCCCGGCGGCCGTCCCCATTAAGATCCCCGCGAGCTTATCCGGCAGACCCAGATCGCTGCTGATCCACAGCGGCATATCGATGATATACATGGTGTTGCAGGTCCACATCAGCGTGGAGGCGATAAACAGCATACGGACGTTTTTATCCTGCCAGCCGCTCACCTGAGTAATGGGTTTATCCGCTGTCTGTTCGACACGCGCCACTGACGGCAGCACGAAGGCAATCAGTGCCAGGCTAATGGCAAAAATCCCCGCAGCGATGGAAAACATGGCGGTAAAACCGTAATTCAACGCCAGCATAAAGGCCAACGGCGGACCAATGACCCATGCAAGAGAGAGCTGCGCACGCATCACCGAGCTAAACATCACCACTTCCCGCGCCGAGTTGTCGGCATATTCCCGGGCAAGCGCGAACAGCTGCGGCATGGCTGTGTTCGCCAGTGAGGCCAACAGCACGCCGCAGGTGATCAGCGTCAGGTAGTGACGATTAAAGGCAAACAGCAACGCGTTACCCACGGCCATGGCGCAACAAAAGAGGATCAACTTGCGGCGATCGCCCTGGCTGTCGGATCGTTTCGCCAGCCCCAGGCTCACCAGGATCCCGGCGATGGCGTTCACGGTATAAAACAGGCCGACCCAAAACGGCTGCGCCCCCACCTCCCGGCTGAGAAAAAGACTCAGCGTCGGTGCCTGCAGCGCCCCCGCCACGCCCATCATAAAGGCCACCAGCATATAAGCGGCATACACGCCGTTCAGGCGTCGCCCCATCGTCATTAACCAGAGCATCTGCAAGTCCTTGTGAAAGCGAATCGAATTGGGTGAAAGAATAAACGAAAAAAGCCAGCAAAAAACATTTTGCTGGCGGGTGATAAGCACCAATACTCAGTCACACATGATCGAGGCGAGTTAGCGAGAAGAGGTCGGTTTCGTAACGTCCCACTGCATCAGTTCTTCTAACATTTTCAGCCGTTGCTCAGCACACTGACGGGCCAGCCAGGACGTTCCTTTTGTCGCTGAAAAGTACTGCTGATAAAACTGACGTGCGGTAGACCTCTTCATAATGTACCTCCTCACTTCATCGGGAATCATTATTGGCTTAATATAGGGATTAATAAATTGCTGATTTTTTGTCAGGAGTTCCTCTTTTATGCCTTCTGGTCGTCTGCAACAACAATTCATCCGCCTCTGGCAGTGCTGCGAAGGGCAATCGCAGGAGACCACGCTTAACGAACTGGCTGAACTCCTTAACTGCTCCCGACGTCATATGCGCACGCTGCTTAACACCATGCAGCAACAGGGCTGGTTAAACTGGGAAGCCGAAGCGGGACGCGGCAAACGCTCACGTCTGACCTTTCTCTATACCGGGCTGGCCTTGCAGCAACAGCGAGCGGAAGACCTGCTGGAACAGGACCGAATCGATCAGCTGGTGCAACTGGTAGGCGATAAAGCCGCAGTACGTCAGATGCTGGTCTCCCATCTTGGGCGGAGTTTTCGTCAGGGCCGCCACATTCTGCGGGTGCTCTACTATCGCCCGATGAAGAATCTGCTCCCCGGCACGGCCTTGCGTCGCTCAGAAACCCATATGGCGCGACAAATATTCAGCGGCCTGACGCGAATAAATGAGGAAAATGGGGAACTGGAAGCTGATATTGCGCACCACTGGCAGCAACTCTCCCCACGTCACTGGCGCTTTTTCTTACGTCCAGGCATCCACTTTCACCACGGCCGCGAGCTGGAAATGCGCGATGTCATCGCCTCACTGGAGCGTGCCCGCAAGCTTCCGCTTTATTCGCATATTTCGCGCGTTCACTCCCCCACCGCCTGGACGCTGGATATTGAACTGTCTCAGCCGGATAAATGGCTTCCCTGGCTGCTGGGGTATGTCCCATCAATGATTTTGCCAGGAGAGTGGGAATCGCTGCACAATTTTGCCAGCCAGCCCATTGGCACCGGGCCCTATGCCGTGTCGCGTAACACCAATAACCAGCTGAAAATTCGCGCGTTTGATGACTATTTTGGCTACCGGGCGCTGATCGACGAAGTGAATGTCTGGGTATTACCGGATCTCAATGAAGAGCTCAGCGCCGGGCTGACGCTTGAAGGCCCCACAACGGGCGAAAAGGCGGTGGAAAGCCGCCTTGAGGAGGGCTGCTACTACCTGCTGTTTGACAGCCGCACCCACCGCGGGGCCAATCAGGCGGTACGCAAATGGATCAGCCATGTCTTATCTCCTTCCAATCTGATTTACCATGCGGAAGAACAGTATCAGACGTACTGGTTCCCGGCGTACGGGTTGCTTCCTCGCTGGCATCATGCCCGGCCTGCCCACTGTGACAAACCGGCAGGGCTGGAGTCTGTTACCCTGACCTACTACCGCGAGCACGTGGAACACCGTTTTATCGCCAGGATCATGACCAGACTGCTGGCCGCAGAAGGCGTCCGGCTGGACATCAGGGAAGTGGACTATGACGAATGGCACCAGGGGGAACTGACCAGCGATATCTGGCTGAACAGCGCCAACTTCACCCTGCCGCTCGATTTCTCGCTCTTCTCACACCTGTATGAAGTCCCGCTGATCCAGCACTGTATCGATCGGGACTGGCAGCAGGATGCGGCGCAGTGGCGCGCGGGTGAGATGAAACTGGCCACCTGGTGTCAGGCGCTGCTGGCCGAACAGGCAATCGTGCCGCTGATCCACCACTGGCTGATGATCCAGGGCCAGCGCAGTATGCGGGGGTTACGGATGAATACGTTGGGCTGGTTTGATTTTAAATCCGCCTGGTTTGCGCCACCAGAGCCATAACACTTTCGTAATATTCGCCAAATCATTACAATATCGCCGTTCTCAACGGGGTGCTGCATCACTGATGTGCGCTGAGATAATACCCGTCGAACCTGATCCGGATAACGCCGGCGAAGGGATTTGAGGCTGTCGCTCAAAATCCTTTGCCACTCAACCTTGAGGTGCAAAGTGTTAAAAAAAGTGCTTCCCCTGCTGGCGCTGTTTGCGCTACCTGCTTTCGCAAAACCCGTCCTGACGGTCTACACCTACGACTCCTTTTCAGCCGACTGGGGCCCAGGCCCGGTCGTCAAAAAAGCCTTTGAAGCCGACTGCAACTGCGAACTGAAATTCGTGGCGCTGGAAGATGGCGTCTCGCTGCTTAACCGTCTGCGTATGGAAGGTAAAAACAGCAAGGCCGACGTGGTACTCGGCCTGGATAACAACCTGCTGGATGCGGCCTCGCAAACGAAACTGTTCGCCAAAAGCGGCGTAGCGGCAGATGCGGTTAACGTGCCGGGCGGCTGGAAAAACGACACCTTTGTGCCGTTCGATTACGGATATTTTGCGTTTGTTTATGACAAAAACAAGCTGAAGAACCCGCCGAAAAGCCTGAAGGAGCTGGTGGAAAGCGACCAGAAATGGCGCGTGATTTATGAAGATCCGCGCACCAGCACGCCGGGTCTGGGCCTGTTGCTGTGGATGCAGAAGGTATACGGTGATAAAACGCCGGAGGCGTGGCAGAAGCTGGCCGCCAAAACCGTGACCGTCACCAAAGGCTGGAGCGAAGCCTATGGCCTGTTCCTGAAAGGGGAGAGCGACCTGGTGCTGAGCTATACCACCTCCCCGGCTTATCACATTATCGCCGAGAAGAAAGACAACTACGCCGCCGCTGATTTCGCTGAAGGTCATTATCTGCAGGTGGAAGTGGCTGCCCGCACTGCCGCCAGCAAGCAGCCGGAACTGGCCGAGAAGTTCCTGAAATTCATGGTCTCCCCGGCGTTCCAGAATGCGATCCCAACGGGTAACTGGATGTATCCGGTGACCAACGTGACGCTACCTGCTGGCTTTGAGCAACTGACCAAACCGCAAACCTCGCTGGAGTTTACGCCGCAGCAGGTCGCCGCGCAGCGAGCAGCATGGGTAAGTGAATGGCAACGCGCCGTCAGCCGCTAATTCCCGGCTGGTTATTTCCCGGACTGCTCGCCGCGGTAGTGATGGTGGCGGTCAGTCTGGGTGCTTTTCTGGCATTGTGGTTTAACGCACCGGAGAGTGATCTGCTCTCTCTCTGGCACGACAGCTATCTCTGGCACGTCATCCGGTTCTCTTTCTGGCAGGCGTTTCTCTCTGCCCTGCTGTCGGTGATCCCGGCCATTTTTCTTGCGCGGGCGCTCTACCGCAGACGCTTCCCCGGCAGGGAGGCGCTGTTGAGACTGTGTGCCATGACGCTGCTCCTGCCCGTCCTGGTGGCGGTATTTGGGATCCTGAGCGTGTATGGTCGTCAGGGCTGGCTGGCCGCCCTCTTTAACCTGCTTGGTCTGGAGTGGACCTTCTCCCCTTACGGACTCAAAGGTATTCTGCTGGCGCACATCTTTTTCAACATGCCCATGGCGACCCGGCTTTTTTTACAGGCGCTGGAGGCTATCCCCGGCGAGCAGCGTCAGCTTGCAGCACAGCTGGGTATGCGCGGCTGGTCATTCTTCCGCTTTGTCGAATGGCCATGGCTGCGCCGTCAAATCCCTCCGGTTGCGGCCCTGATCTTCATGCTCTGTTTTGCCAGTTTCGCCACCGTGCTTTCTCTTGGTGGTGGACCACAGGCGACCACCATCGAACTGGCGATTTACCAGGCGCTGAGTTACGACTACGACCCCGGCCGCGCTGCGCTTCTGGCTCTGGTACAGATGCTGTGCTGTCTTGTGCTGGTCCTGCTGAGTCAGCGTCTGAGCAAAGCCATTCCACCGGGCAGTCATCAGATTACAGGCTGGCGCGATCCACAGGACAGCCTGCACAGCCGAATCGCGGATGTGATGTTGATCGTACTGGCCCTGCTGTTGCTTCTGCCACCGCTGATGGCCGTCATCGTCGATGGCGTTAACCTTAACCTCGTCTCCGTGTTGCAACAGCCCGTCCTCTGGCAGGCGACCTGGACATCCTTGCGCATCGCACTGGCTGCCGGGCTATTGTGTGTCGTGCTGACCATGATGCTGCTGTGGAGCAGTCGCGAACTTTATGCTCGCCAGGCGCGCAAAGCCGGACAAGCGCTGGAGCTGACGGGGATGTTAATCCTCGCAATGCCGGGCATCGTCCTGGCAACCGGCTTCTTTTTATTGTTCAACAGTACGGTTGGTCTGCCGGAAAGCGCCGACGGAATTGTGATTTTTACCAACGCCCTGATGGCCATTCCCTATGCGCTAAAGGTGCTGGAAAACCCCATGCGCGACGTCAACAGCCGTTACGCTTTGCTGTGTCAGTCGCTTGGTATACAGGGCTGGCGCCGGTTAAAGGTGGTTGAACTGCGCGCGCTGAAACGCCCGCTTGCTCAGGCGCTGGCCTTCGCTTGTGTGCTCTCCATTGGCGACTTTGGTGTGGTGGCGCTCTTTGGCAATGAAGATTTCCGCACGCTGCCATACTGGTTGTATCAGCAGATCGGCTCCTACCGCAGTCAGGAGGGGGCCGTCACGGCGCTGTTGCTGCTGTTGCTGTGCTTCGCCTTATATACCGTTATCGAAAAACTTCCGGGGCGCAATGTTAAAACTGACTGATGTCACCTGGCTCTACCAACACCTGCCTATGCGTTTCAGCCTGTCGGTACGCCCGGGTGAGATGATTGCCGTGCTTGGCCCAAGCGGGGCAGGGAAAAGTACCTTACTCAATCTGATTGCCGGTTTTCTGCAACCGGCAAGCGGGTCGATAATGATTGAAAACAACGACCATACCTACACCCCGCCCGCCAGGCGTCCGGTCTCGATGCTGTTCCAGGAAAATAACCTGTTCACCCATCTGACGGTGCGGCAAAACATCGCGCTGGGTATGGATCCGGTGCTGAAACTGAACGACGCGCAGCGCCAGAAGCTGGAAAAGATTGCCGGGCAGATGGGCATTACCACGTTTATTGACCGGCTCCCCGGAGAGCTCTCTGGCGGACAACGTCAGCGCGTGGCGCTGGCTCGCTGTCTGGTTCGCGAGCAGCCGATACTGCTGCTGGATGAGCCCTTCTCTGCACTCGATCCCGCGCTGCGTCAGGAGATGCTCGCCCTGGTACAGGAGGTCTGCCAGCGTCAGCAACTGACGATGCTGATGGTGTCACACAGTATTGAAGATGCCGCACGCATCGCCCCGCGATCGGTGGTGATCGCGGAGGGTCGGATCGTGTGGGATGGTGAAACCGAAGCGTTGATGAGTGGTAAAGCAAGCGCGTCGCACCTGCTGGGGATCCTTAACGGCTGACCACCTTCAACAGGATCTCACCGTACACCGGCATCAGCGGATGGCGAATCAGCGCGATCAGCGCCACGACGGCAACGCCCAGCGTCAGCGGCGCCAGCCACAGCAAGCGCGAACGAGGCAGATAGCGCGTCAGACGATCGACATTTGCTTTCGCGCTGCGCCATAGCCGCCAGCACAACCATGCAGCGAGCCATAACAGCAGCGCTGTTGCCAGCAATAACCATTTAAAGCCACCGCTCTGCACATCGTCAGGAATATCAATTGCCGCCCCCGCCAGGATCCCCGGCAGGAAGTAGAACGGCGGCCAGAAGACGCAGCCGATAATGTTCGGCAAAACGAATTTTGCGACGGGCAGATCCAGCATCCCGGCGACCATCGGCACCAGCGGACGCGTTGGCCCGACAAAGCGTCCGACGAGGATCGTAAACATGCTGTGCTGATGCAACGCATGCTCGGTTTTATCCAGCAGCGCTTTGTTCTTCTTCATAAAAGACCAGCGGTGCAGCGGCTTCTTGAAACGCCAGCCCAGCCAGAAGGAGATCCAGTCGCCCAGTAAGCAGCCGATCATACCGGCCAGCCATGCCTGCCAGAAATTGACCTCACCGCTGCCAATCAACGCGCCCAACGCCGCCATCATCACCGTACCAGGCAGGATCAGTCCAACCAGCGCCAGCGATTCCAGAAACGCCACCAGCGCAACGGCGATAAGCGAATACATAACGGACTGGGTAATAAAATGTTCCAGCAATGCCTGCATAACTATTCCGGTCAGAAAACGAATCAGGGATTCTGCTTAGCGCCCTGCACCGCGTCAAGACAACAATTGTCTGAATAGTTTACAGGTTGCTTCCACAGTTCACCTGCTTGTTTATCTTTTTTTACCGTTTATTCACAACCCGCCCGGAATTCACTGGGGCTGGCGCCAGTGCATTTTTTAAATACGCGGGAAAAATAGAGCTGATCTTCAAAGCCCACATTGCGCCCGACGGTGGCAATGGGCATCCGGGTGGTGCTGAGCAGCAGTTTCGCCTGGCTGATGCGCTGATCTTCGCGCCAGCTCAGCACGCTGACACCCAACTGCTGCCGGAACAGATGCGACAAACGCGACGGCGACAGGCAGACATGCTGGGCCACGCTGGCGATATCAAACTGGCTGTCGGCCAGGTGGTCGCTGATGTACTGGCAGGCATCACGCACACGGTTATCCAGCGGCGGATTAAGCGACGCGTTAATCGCCTCCATCCGGCGCAGTAACACCTGTTCAAGCAAATTAATTGCCAGCAGCTCAGCGTAGCGCCCACCAGCCTGCCCTGCCTCTATGATCTGGGCAAACAGCTCGCGGAACTGGGCCAGATGAGCGTCGTCCGGGCGGTAAAAACCGGTGTGTGCAAAAATGGCTGGCCACGAAAGCCACTCCTGCCAGTAGGCGCGGGGGCGGAAGTAGACCCACTGGTGATACCACTCTTTGGCATCCGGATGACGCCCGTAATGGTGGATCTCGCCAGGTGGAAACAGCAGCATATCGCCGGGACGACAGACGAACTGCTGATCGTTGTTTTTGATTATCCCTTCCCCACGTACGGTCAGGTTCAGAATGTACCCTTTCATCCCAAGCGGACGGTCAACGTAAAAATCGAGATATCCCTCAGCCTCGATAGGGGTCAGCCCCGCCACCAGGTGGGCGTTAAACGAATAACCCGGCAGTAAGGGATCGTTTTGCGTTTCGGCCATAGATTCAGTTCTCCCAACGGTACTGAAGGAAACCAATTGTCCATATCGTTAAAAGCCGTATAAAAATGGCCTGCGACGAGATCCAAAAAGCATCACGTCTCTTTTACGTCCGCCATATTTCAGCCTTTCCCCCTGATTTCTCCGCCAGAGTGGGCAGATAAGCAGTAACAAAAGTGTCTATAAGTGCGGCAGAAATGTCCACATTGAATATTTGCACGGCGTCACACTTTCCATCTCAACAGCAATTTAGTCCATAAGATTAGCGGATCCTGCCTGACGATTTTCGCCCCCAGTCTCTAATGTTCTCTCATACCTGTTTTCTGATGGAGCAACACCATGGCAATTGCGATTGGCCTCGATTTTGGCAGCGACTCGGTTCGCGCCCTGGCAGTGGACTGTACGTCCGGCCAGGAGATAGCAACCAGCGTTGAGTGGTACCCACGCTGGCAAGAGGGGCGCTACTGCGATGCGCCAAACAACCAGTTCCGTCACCATCCACGCGACTACATCGAGTCGATGGAAGCGGCAATCAAAACCGTGCTGGCAGAGCTGACTGACGCCCAGCGTGCAGAGGTGGTTGGGATCGGCGTAGACAGCACCGGTTCTACCCCCGCGCCACTGGATGCGGAAGGCCGGGTGCTCGCGCTACGTCCTGAGTTCGCCGACAACCCGAACGCCATGTTTGTGCTGTGGAAAGACCATACCGCCGTCGAAGAGGCCGAAGCCATCACCCGGTTGTGCCACCAGCCGGGCAAAACCGACTATTCGCGCTACATCGGCGGAATTTATTCCAGTGAATGGTTCTGGGCCAAGATCCTGCATGTCACCCGCGCTGACGCAGCGGTTGCACAGGCAGCCGCATCGTGGATTGAACTGTGTGACTGGGTTCCTGCCCTGCTCTCAGGTACCACCCGCCCGCAGGATATTCGCCGCGGCCGCTGCAGCGCCGGGCATAAATCCCTATGGCATGAAAGCTGGGGCGGTCTGCCACCGGCAGCCTTCTTCGATGAACTCGATCCGATTATCAACAAGAGCCTGAAGTACCCGCTCTTTACCGACACCTTTACCGCCGATATTCCGGTGGGCACGCTCTGTGAAGAGTGGGCAACACGCCTGGGCCTGCCGCAAAACGTGGCAATCTCCGGCGGTGCGTTTGACTGCCATATGGGCGCGGTGGGCGCTGGCGCCCAACCCAATACGCTGGTGAAAGTGATCGGCACCTCCACCTGCGACATCCTGACGGCGGATAAGGCCAGCGTCGGTGACCGCGCAGTGAAAGGTATCTGCGGACAGGTCGACGGCAGCGTGGTGCCGGACTTTATCGGTCTGGAAGCCGGGCAGTCTGCGTTTGGCGATATTTACGCCTGGTTTGGTCGGGTACTGGGCTGGCCGCTGGACCAGCTGGCGACCGCGCACCCGGAACTGAAAACCCAGATTGCCGAGAGTAAGAAACAGCTGCTGCCCCAGCTCACCGCCGCATGGGCGAAAAATCCGTCTCTTGAACACCTGCCGGTGGTGCTCGACTGGTTCAACGGCCGCCGTACGCCATTTGCCAACCAGCGTCTTAAAGGTGTTATCACCGATCTCAATCTGGCGACCGATGCCCCGGCCCTGTTTGGCGGCCTGATTGCAGCCACCGCCTTTGGTGCCCGCGCGATTATGGAGTGCTTCACCGAACAGGGCATCGACGTCAATAACGTCATGGCGCTGGGCGGTATCGCCCGTAAAAACCCGGTGATCATGCAGGCCTGCTGCGACGTGCTGAACCGTCCGCTGCAGATTGTCGCGTCCGATCAATGCTGCGCGCTGGGTGCGGCTATTTTCGCCGCCGTTGCCGCGGGCGTACACGCCGATATCCCGACTGCACAGCAGCATATGGCAAGCGCGGTCGAAAATACCCTTCAGCCGCGTGCTCAACAGGCGCAACGCTTTGAACAGCTTTATCAGCGCTACCAGCAATGGGCAAAAAGCGCCGAACTTCACTATCTCCCTGTCGCCGCCCCGTCAAAACACACCGCGGATACGACGGCAACCCTGACCCATTAAGGACACGACGATGACCATTTTTGATAATTATGAAGTGTGGTTTGTGATTGGCAGCCAGCATTTGTACGGACCGCAAGCGTTGCAACAGGTGACGAAACATGCGGAACACGTCGTGAACGCGCTGAATGCTGAGGCCAAACTGCCATGCAAACTGGTGCTGAAGCCGCTGGGCACGACGCCGGATGAGATCACCCATATCTGCCGTGACGCAAACTACGACGATAAATGTGCGGGTCTGGTGGTGTGGCTGCACACCTTCTCACCCGCCAAAATGTGGATCAACGGTCTGTCTATCCTCAACAAACCGCTGCTGCAATTCCATACCCAGTTCAACGCCTCCCTGCCATGGGACAGCATTGATATGGACTTTATGAACCTGAACCAGACCGCACACGGCGGCCGTGAGTTCGGCTTCATCGGCGCCCGTATGCGTCAGCAGCACGCCGTAGTGACCGGACACTGGCAGGATCAACATGCGCAGAAACGCATCGGCTCCTGGATGCGTCAGGCCGTTTCCAAACAGGATACCCGCCATCTGAAAGTGGTGCGATTTGGCGACAACATGCGTGAAGTGGCAGTCACCGACGGTGATAAAGTTGCCGCGCAGATCAAGTTCGGTTTTTCCGTGAACACCTGGGCCGTGGGTGACCTGGTGCAGGTCGTCAATGAGATCGGCGATGGCGACGTGAGCGCGCTGGTCGACGAATACGAAAGCAGCTACCGCCTCACTGCAGCGGCGCAGGTGAAGGGTGACAAACGCCAGAACGTGCTGGACGCGGCGCGCATTGAACTGGGGATGAAACGCTTCCTGGAACAGGGTGGCTTCCACGCCTTTACCACGACATTTGAAGATCTCCATGGTCTGAAACAACTGCCGGGTCTGGCAGTACAACGTCTGATGCAGCAGGGCTACGGCTTCGCGGGCGAAGGCGACTGGAAAACTGCCGCTCTGCTTCGCATCATGAAAGTGATGTCAACCGGTCTGCAGGGCGGCACCTCATTTATGGAGGACTACACTTACCACTTCGAAAATGGCAACGACCTGGTACTCGGTTCACACATGCTGGAAGTGTGCCCATCCATTGCCGTCGAAGAGAAACCGATCCTCGACGTGCAGCATCTCGGCATTGGCGGTAAAGCGGATCCGGCACGTTTGATCTTCAACACCCGTACCGGTCCGGCCATCAACGCCAGCCTGATTGACCTGGGCGATCGTTTCCGCCTGCTGGTGAACTGTGTGGATGCGGTTGAAACGCCACACGCGCTGCCAAAACTGCCGGTCGCCAACGCCCTGTGGAAAGCGCAGCCCGATCTGCCAACCGCCTCCGAAGCCTGGATCGTCGCCGGTGGCGCGCACCATACCGTCTTCAGTCACGCGCTGGATCTCAACGATATGCGTCAGTTCGCTGAACTGCACGACATCGAACTGACCGTGATCGATAACGATACCCGCCTGCCCGCGTTTAAAGACGCGCTGCGCTGGAATGAAGTCTATTACGGTTCGAAACGTTAAGTACGACGTGCCCGGTGGCACTGCGTTTACCGGGCCTACGATTGTGTAGGCCGGATAAGCGAAGCGCCATCCGGCGGGAGACAACAATGCTAGAAGATCTCAAACGCCAGGTACTCGAAGCCAACCTGGCGCTGCCTAAACATAATCTGGTGACCCTGACCTGGGGCAACGTCAGCGCCGTTGACCGCGAAAAAGGGGTGTTCGTCATCAAGCCTTCCGGCGTGGATTATACGGTGATGACCGCTGACGATATGGTTGTGGTCAGCATTGCAACCGGTGAAGTGGTGGAAGGGAAGAAAAAACCCTCCTCCGATACCCCCACCCATCGCCTGCTGTATCAGGCATTTCCGACCATCGGCGGCATTGTGCATACCCACTCGCGTCATGCGACTATCTGGGCGCAGGCAGGCCAGTCCATCCCGGCTACCGGTACCACGCACGCAGACTACTTTTACGGCACCATCCCGTGCACCCGCCTGATGACCGATGCGGAAATCAACGGCGAGTACGAGTGGGAAACCGGCAATGTGATTGTCGAAACCTTTGAAAAACAGGGAATCGACGCAGCACAGATGCCTGGGGTGCTGGTGCATTCTCACGGCCCGTTTGCGTGGGGCAAAAATGCGGAGGATGCAGTGCATAACGCGATTGTGCTGGAAGAGGTGGCCTATATGGGCATCTTCTGTCGTCAACTGGCACCACAGTTGCCGGATATGCAACAGACGCTGCTGGACAAACACTACCTGCGCAAGCACGGTGCAAAAGCCTATTACGGGCAATAAACTGTATATAAACGGGTCTTCCCTTGTTGTGGTGGCTGAAGGCATGATAATGGCGTATTAAATCGCCA
>NZ_JACASJ010000122.1:0-12694 GCF_013391025.1 Enterobacter sp. SECR19-1250
CACTTCATCGTGCTTTTCATTTTTCTGGGGAACCCTCAGCCCACAGGGAGAGGGTACAAACATTAAAAACGGCAACCAGGTTGCCGTTTTGCTTTTACCTCGCCACCCGGCTTTCTTTTAGCGATCAAGCCAGTCAGCGACCTCGCCATACGTCCCGCGATATACAATCTTCTCCGCTTTCTTCTCCAACTGATAGCCGTACATCGGGTCGTAATAATCTCTGAGCAGCGGCGCAAGCCAGCTAAAGTGTGCGTCAGTGCTGCCAGAGCGTTGTTGTTCCAGCAGTGCGGAATCTAACAGCGCGGTGAATTCCGCATAACGCTGCAGCCCCAGACGGCGGCGAATGGCGAACAGACCGTGGTGCAGATACTCGCTATACTCCTTCCAGCCCGCCTCTTCGCCGTAGGCGGCAGAAAAATCGGCCCACATATGGTCGAAATACTCTTCGCGCAGGCGCTCAAGACGAATGTCAAACGGATCCTCTACCACCACGATAGGGGCTTCGGCCATCCGGTCGCGCAGGCATTCCGGCAGATGGTTAGAGCCAATCATCCTGCCCTCATCCTCCAGCACCCAACGTGTAGCATCTTTTTTCAACAGCTCGACGGCCAGATGATTTTCAAAGCTTGCCTGGGAAAGCTGTGGTGTAAGCGTGCGGCCAAACGATGAGCCGCGATGGTGGGCCAGCCCTTCCAGATCGATCCCCTGCGCGTGCTGCTTCACCAGCAACGTTTTACCGTTTCCGGTACAGCCGCCGATAAGCACCATCGGTTTTTGTGACTGCTCAATAGTGACCTGAATCGCCGTCTGACGCAGGGCTTTATAGCCGCCGCGGATCAGCGGGTAATCCACGCCCGCCTCTTTCAGCCAGGCCTGCGTGATATGCGAGCGCTGTCCGCCGCGCGCACAGCAGATAAAGCCCTCAGGTCGGGCAAGACAGGCTTCGCGCCAGGCGTTGATCCGGGCCTCCCGCGTGTCGCCGTTCACCAGACTATGGCCGAGCGCCAGCGCAGCGTCGGGCCCCTGGCGTTTGTAGCAGGTCCCCACGGCGGCGCGTTCGTCGTCGTTCATTAAAGGCAGGTTGATTGCCGCAGGCATCGCACCCTGCGCAAATTCGATCGGCGCGCGAACGTCAATCAAAGGGGTATCGGACGCGAGTATCGCGCGATAATCCGTTCCATCGTTCATGGTTATTCCAGAAATCAAAACAGCAATGGAGGGGGATTTTACGCGCGTGAGGAGAGGCCGGGGAAGGGGAAGATCAACTCCCCGGCAATTATCGCTTATTTGAGCTTTGATTGCGCCCAGACAATCCCGCTTGCGTATTCCGGCGGCAGGAGAGGGATCATCGCTTCCAGGGTAGCGCTCAGGCGGCCTGCGTCGCTGTCGTTCAGGTTCAGGTGACCCACTTTACGCCCCGGACGAACCTCTTTGTCGTACCAGTGCAGGTGCACCAGCGGCAGCTTCAGCCAGTCGTAGTTCAGATCGGTACCGATCAGGTTGATCATCACTGAAGGGCTGTTAACCACCGGCTGCGGCAGCGGCAGGTCAGTAATGGCGCGCAGGTGCAGCTCAAACTGGCTGATTGATGCGCCGTTTTGCGTCCAGTGACCGCTGTTGTGAACGCGCGGTGCCAGTTCGTTGATCAGCAGACCAGACGGCGTTACAAAACACTCCATCGCCATCACGCCCACATAACCCAGTTCATGCATAATGGCCGAGAGCATCTCTTCCGCCTGGGCCTGCTGTTCAGCATTGGCCTGCGGGAAGGCGACGCTGGTGCGTAAGATCCCGTCCTGATGCAGGTTATGGGTCAGAGGATAAAATACGGTACGCCCGTCGTGGCCGCGAGCGCCAACCAGCGACACTTCACCGCTGAAGTTGATGCCCTGCTCAACGATGCACTCTCCGTAGCACTCTTCCGGCAGTTCGGCGGTTTCGTGCGCGCGCAAACGCCACTGTCCGCGGCCGTCATAACCGCCGACGCGACGCTTTACAATCGCCAGTTCGCCCAGCATAGCGAAGACATCGTTCCACTCGCTTTTATCAGACAGCAACTGCCACGGCGCGGTGGCCAGTCCGAGCTTGTCGAACAGCTGTTTTTGCGTCAGACGGTCTGCAATGATTGGGAACACGTCGCGGTTCACAAAAGCGTTATGGCGCGCCAGTTCACGGGTCAGCGCGGTTTCCGGCCAGCGTTCAATCTCAGCGGTAATGACGCTCTGGTGGAACGGCACGGCTTCGGGTTCGGCATCCAGACCGACCGGCCAGACGGCAATACCCAGCGGTTCACCGGCCTGGCGCAGCATGCGGCCTAACTGACCGTTACCGAGGACGCAAACCTGCTTCATGCCGCACCCCGCGGGTCCGGGTTGTCCAGCACTTCGTCGGTCTGGGCTTTACGCCAGTCCGCCAGACGCTGAAGTAAGGCTTTATCGTGCGTCGCCAGGATCTGCGCTGCCAGCAGAGCCGCGTTTGCCGCGCCCGCTTTGCCGATGGCCAGCGTACCCACAGGAATACCACGCGGCATCTGCACGATGGAGTAAAGGCTGTCGACACCGCTCAGTGCGGCGCTCTGCACCGGAACACCCAGTACCGGCACCAGCGTTTTGGCGGCAATCATGCCCGGCAGATGAGCTGCACCACCCGCACCGGCAATGATCACCTCGTAACCATTCTCTTGCGCGCTTTCTGCAAAGCTGAACAGTTTATCCGGCGTGCGGTGTGCGGAAACCACTTCAACGTGGTGAGGAACATTCAGGATTTCAAAGATTTCGGCGGCGAACTGCATGGTAGCCCAGTCGCTTTTGGACCCCATCACGATGGCGACACGCGCCGGATTATTGCGGGAAGACATGCGTCTTAAAACTCCTGTGGTGCGAAACACACTGCTTTCGAGGGCACAGAGAATAGCATGTAATACGGGCAAGGAAAACGGTTGCGCGGTTAAAAACCGAGCCGTTGTGGTGCGCGGGAATAACAAAACAGACCGCATTCAGGCGGTCTGTTTTGAGAGGTTACTGAAGATCCCCTGCGGTCAGGTTCTCTTTGTCGAATGCGTGGCTGACATCAATATGATTCACCATGCTGGTGTCGATATTCGAGCCGGCTTCCGGTACACAGAAGCCATTCTCTGCTGCCATCGCGCCAGTGGACAGTCCAGCGACCAGCAGCAGGGCACTTACGATGCTGATTTTTTTCATTCTCTTTCCTTCCTCATCGTCTTGTCGCTGTCGCGGATCTACTGGCGGCACGGCAAACGGCGATCTTATTTAGTCAGTTCTGCAGTCATGTGCACGCGGTTATTGAACTGTGCGCTGGTGATTTTGTAAGACGCGCCCTGTTCAGCAGCCTGAGCGGCAATTTTCGCTTCTGCACGATCCAGGGTTGAGGCTGTCGCGCTAATGCTTTGTGCGAAAGAACCGAAAGAGATCAGAGACAGAGCGGCAACTGCAACGAAAGTTTTGATAGATTTCATGGTCGTAATCCTTAAGTGTTTTGTTTGGGATAGGGCGTGTTGCCCTGATGTGATAAATGATAGGCCGACCACGGGCTGATTAAAATCGAAACAATTTGCCGATATCGTTCAAAAAAATAGAATGATTTTTGCGGGAGAAATTAAAACGGGAAAGCGATCAGTTCCACACCTTCAGGCGTGACTTTCACCATCGATCCTTCGCTGTGCCACGCGCCCAGTACCACACGGTGAGCCGGTTCGCCGTTCGCGACCAACGTATGCACGTCGGGACGGTGGGTATGACCGTGGATCAACCACTGGACGTGGTGTTTCTCCATCATGTTGACCACTGCCTGCGGGTTGACGTCCATGATGGTCATCGACTTGCTGCTGTTGGCGGCTTTACTGCCCGCGCGCATTCTGGCGGCGATACGGTGACGGATAAACAGCGGCAGGGCAAGGAACACCTTTTGGATCCACGGGGTGTGGACTTTCGCGCGAAACGCCTGATAGCCGGTATCGTCCGTACAGAGCGTGTCACCGTGCATGATCAGGACTTTTCGACCATAGAGGTCAAGCACCTGTTCTTCTGGCAGCAGCGTCATGCCGCTTTCCCGGGCGTAGCGAGGGCCGACCAGAAAATCGCGGTTGCCGTGAATGAAGTAGCAGGGAACGCCGGAGGTGACCAGCGCGTGAATGGCGGCAGCCATTTCACGGTGCAGCGGGTTGGGGTCGTCGTCGCCGATCCAGGCTTCAAACAGGTCGCCAAGGATGTAAAGCGCGTCGGCGTGTCTGGCTTCACCCGCTAAAAAACGCAGAAAACCGGCGGTGATCGCCGGTTCTTCTGTTTGCAGGTGCAAATCTGCAATAAAGAGTGTCGCCACGAATTACTCGCTGACGGTCACGCTGGTAATCACAACGTCTTCTTTTGGAACGTCCTGGTGCATGCCGCTGCGGCCGGTGGAAACGGCTTTGATCTTGTCGACCACGTCCATGCCTTCAACCACTTCTGCGAATACGCAGTAGCCCCAACCCTGCAGGCTTTCGCCGGAGAAGTTCAGGAAGTCGTTGTCAGCCACGTTGATGAAGAACTGCGCGGTGGCAGAGTGAGGTGCCTGAGTACGCGCCATCGCCAGCGTGCCGCGGGTGTTTTTCAGGCCGTTATTGGCTTCGTTTTTGATCGCTTCTTTTGTTTCTTTCTGCTTCATACCCGGTTCAAAACCGCCGCCCTGGATCATAAAGCCGTTGATCACACGGTGGAAAATGGTGTTGTTGTAGAAACCTTCGCGGCAGTAGTCCAGGAAGTTTTTAACTGTTTCAGGCGCTTTGTCATCAAAGGTTTTGATTACGATATCGCCATGATTAGTGTGGAAAGTAACCATTTTTGCATCCTGTTCCGTTATTGTGGTACGTCGACCCGCGTTCGGGTCAGATATAGGGGCCTGTTATAGCATAACCACAGGATGCGATCACCTTGCATTGTGTGCTGCTTCGGGTTTGAATTACGGGTAGAATACCCGGTTTTCGTCCACACACGTGTTTACATGGAATCTTCGATGTTAAAAATCTTTAATACAATGACGCGCCAGAAAGAGGAATTTAAACCTATCCATGCCGGGGAAGTCGGCATGTACGTGTGTGGTATTACGGTTTACGATCTCTGTCATATCGGCCATGGCCGTACCTTTGTCGCATTCGATGTCGTGTCGCGTTACCTGCGTTTCCTCGGATATAACCTGAAGTACGTGCGTAACATCACCGATATTGACGACAAAATCATCAAGCGCGCTAATGAAAATGGCGAAAGCTTTGTCGCGCTGGTGGATCGTATGATCGTTGAGATGCACAAGGATTTTGACGCGTTAAACATTTTGCGCCCGGACAGCGAGCCGCGTGCGACCCACCATATTCACGAAATTATCGAGATCACGGAAAAGCTGATTGAACGCGGCCACGCATACGTTGCGGACAATGGCGACGTGATGTTCTCAGTGCCAACCGATCCTACCTACGGCTCGCTTTCCCGTCAGGATCTTGACCAACTGCAGGCTGGCGCCCGCGTTGACGTGGTTGACGTGAAGCGTAACCCAATGGACTTCGTGCTGTGGAAGATGTCCAAAGAGGGCGAACCAAGCTGGCCATCTCCATGGGGAGAAGGGCGTCCGGGCTGGCATATTGAGTGCTCGGCGATGAACTGCAAACAGCTGGGCAAACATTTTGACATTCACGGCGGCGGTTCAGACCTCATGTTCCCGCACCACGAAAACGAAATCGCGCAGTCCACCTGTGCGCACGGCGGCGAGTATGTGAACTACTGGATGCACTCCGGGATGGTGATGGTTGACCGCGAGAAGATGTCTAAATCGCTGGGCAACTTCTTCACCGTGCGTGACGTCCTTAAGTATTACGATGCGGAAACCGTACGTTACTTCCTGATGTCGGGCCACTACCGCAGCCAGCTGAACTACAGTGAAGAGAACCTGAAACAGGCACGCTCTGCGCTGGAGCGTCTGTACACTGCGTTGCGCGGTACCGACAAGTCCGTGGAGGCCGCGGGCGGCGAGGCGTTTGAGGCCCGCTTTGTTGAGGTGATGAACGATGATTTCAACACCCCGGAAGCCTACTCGGTGCTGTTCGATATGGCGCGTGAAGTCAACCGCCTGAAGTCAGAAGATATGGCGGCGGCGAATGCGCTGGCTTCTCACCTGCGTAAACTCTCTTCCGTGCTTGGCCTGCTGGAGCAGGAGCCGGATGCTTTCCTGCAAAGCGGTGCGCAGGCGGATGACGGCGAAGTGGCAGAGATTGAAGCGCTGATTAACGCGCGTCTCGAAGCCCGTCAGGCGAAAGACTGGGCGGCAGCGGATGCAGCGCGCAATCGCCTGACCGAAATGGGGATCATCCTGGAAGATGGCCCACAGGGGACCACCTGGCGCCGTAAGTAAGTCCGCAACGCCCGGTGGCGCTTCGCTTACCGGGCCTACAAAAGCACGACCGTAGGCCGGGTAAGGCGTAGCCGCCACCCGGCTTTTTTACCTCCGTCGCCACCACAACAACCCCATCAGCACCACTCCCGGCAGCCACACCCACAGCAGTTCAGAGATAATCACCTGATGCCCGTACGGCGTGGTATAGCGCGACAGGGCAAACGGGGCGACCTTAATCACCTGCCACGGCGCAAAGAACCGTTCATCTGACCACGGCCACAGCCAGCCGACGCCCTTGCCGCCGGTGGTGACGGAATCCAGCAGGCTGTGCGACAGCAGCGACACGGTTAAAAACAGCCAGCAGCGCGTCAAACTTGCCCTGAACCATCGTCGCCCGACCAGTATGCAGAGTATCGGCACCACGAAGGCAAACAGCAGTGAATGGGTAAAGCCGCGATGGCCGAAAACATTGCCGTAAGCAACGCCGAACTTAAACGCCAGCACGTCGGCATCGGGCAGCATCGCGAGCACGACACCGGCGAAAAGCAGGCGGGGAGGAATAACCCGGGTTCCCAGGCCTAAGCCCAGGCAAAGCGGAACAGCAGCGTGAGTGATAACGGTAGGCATCGTAATTTTCCATGACAAATCATGGGAATATAGCAGCGATTTCGCTGAAACTGACCTGTGCTAAATTCCGATTTTTACGCCGATTCCCGCGCGATAAGCTGGCCGGAGAGGGTAATGCGCTGCGTCTGCAGCTCTGGCTCTTTCAGCTTACGGATGATAAGACCCGCCGCCTGGCGGCCTGTCTCGTCACTGGCAGAGGAGACATAGGTAAACGACGGCGAGGTCAGGTTGACGTGCAGCATATCTTCAAAGCCCACCAGCGCGACCTGCTGCGTCAGAAATACATCTTTTCCCACGGTGCGGCCCACCTGATGAATGCCGCTAATGCAGCCGATCATCGCATCCGGTGAATGACAGAGCAGGGCGGTGATGGTGTTGTTTTTCTCAAGCAGCTGGCGGGTCGCCATTGCGGCGGCTTGCGTGTCATCGCTGCAGGCCGGGGAGCTTTCATCGCGCCACACCAGCCCGTTCTGGGTCATTGCGCTGCGAAATCCGAGCAGGCGTTGTTCGCGAATAAGGCAGCCTTCGCGTCCGCCAATGTAGGCGATGTTGCGGTGCCCGCGCTCGATAAGATAGCGCGCGGCCAGGTTTGCCGCCTGGCGGTTATCGCGCATCACCAGGTTGCATTTTTCATCCAGCAGAGACTGCGAGACCACCACCAGCGGCAGCGGACACTGGCGGATCTGCTCCGGCAGGGTTGGGGAGCGCGTATCCGACGCGAGATAGATCACGCCCGCCACGCCCTGTTGCTTAAAGGAGAGCAGGGTGCGCTCTAAATGCTCCCGATCGTTCAGCGGCTGGCCGAGAAAAACCATATAGCCCTGCTTCTCCAGCTCCTGGACGATACTCGCCATGACTTTGATGGAAAAACTGTCGCTGAAATCACGCAGGATCAGGCCGATCAGGTTGGAGGTGTTGGCGCGAAGGTTAGCAGCGGCAACGTTATGAACATAGCCCAGCGTCGTGATGGCGGCATTGACCTTCTCGATCGTTGCTTCGGAGATTTTCCCTTTCTGGCGCAGCACCAGCGATACGGTAGAGACCGACACACCCGCGTGCTTTGCGACATCAATGATGCTGACTTTCTTCAAAACCGCTCCCTGAAATTTACCGATTATCAGCCAGATACGACACGTCTCTCAGACTACAGGAGACGTGTCGTTCCGGCATCTTATTATTTGCCAATCATGGTGGACATGGTCTGGGCGATAAACTGTGCTCTGGCACCGAAAATCACCTGAATTCCGTTATCACCCACGAAGACCACGCCGCGAGCGCCGAGTCCGTTCAGGCCATCTTTATCCACCGCATCACTTTTTGCCACTTCCAGGCGCAGACGGGTGATACAGGAGCCAACGGAGTCGATGTTGTGCGCACCGCCCAGCAGGGTAATGATTTCGGTGGCGAGTTCAGAATCGGATTTATCATCCGCGCTGGCGGTCACTTCGGTACGGCCCGGCGTTTTCACGTCAAAGCGACGGATCACGAAACGGAAGGTGAAGTAATAAATCAGGCCCATCGGAATACCAATGATAATGGCATTGAGGAAGTTGGTCTGATAGCCATTGAATGACGGCAGGATCCCGAACGACAGATAATCGATAAAGCCTGCCGAGAACGACTTGGCGATATGGGCGTGCAGCAGATACATGGTCATGTACGCCAGGCCCGCCATAATGGCGTTAAAGACGTAGAGGATCGGCGCGACGAAGATGAAAGTGAACTCCACCGGCTCGGTGATCCCCGTCAGGAAGCAGGTGAGTGCCGCAGAGAACAGAATACCGGCCGCGATTTTTTTATTTTTGGTATGCGCTTCATGATACATCGCCAGACACGCCGCAGGCAGGGCAAACAGCATCAGCGGGAATTCACCCTGCATGAACTTACCGGCGTTCTGGTAGGTGTCGCTGCTGAAGGATTTCACACCTTCTTCCAGCATCTTAAACCAGATGGTCTGGTCGCCGTGGATCACCTGGCCCGCCTGAGTGGTGTAATCACCAAATGAATACCAGAAAGAGGGATACCAGATATGGTGCAGACCGAGCGGGATGAGGGCGCGTTCGACCAGACCGAAGATAAAGGTTGAGGCGGCCTGATTATCGCCGTTCACCACCACGGAGAGCGCGTCGATGCCTGCCTGAATGTGTTGCCAGACGTAGGGCAGCAGCAGACCGAGCAGGAACGAGAGAAACGCCGTGGCAATCGCCACAAAGCGTTTGCCGGAGAAGAAGCCAAGAAACTCCGGCAGCTGCATGGTGTGGAAACGGTTATAGCACCACGCCGCCAGAATACCGCAGATAAGCCCGCCAAAGACGCCCATCTGCAGCGTCGGGATGCCGACCACCATGGCGTATTTGCCGCCCTGAGAGGCCATTTCCGGCGTAATGCTCAGCACGGTACTGATGGTGATATTGGTAACAAACACCGAGACGGCGGCAGACAGTGCGGCAATGCCGGATTCCGATGCCAGACCCACGGCGGAGCCAATGGCAAACAGCATGGGCAGGTTATCAAAGATAACCCCACCCGCGTTCATCATCAGCGGCAGGTGAAACTTATCGCCAAAGGCCAGCAGCAGGCCCGCAGCGGGAAGCAGTGAAATTGGCAGCATTAAGGCGCGACCAATCATCGATAACTTAGACAGCGATTTAACAAACCCTGATATCAGACTCATGCTGATTTCCCCCGAGAAGCGCTTTTTTTGGCGCTGTTATTGTAAGTAGAACGTTTTAGTAGAACGTTCTACCTATCGTGGGCAAAGGGTGAAAAACGCGCAACTCAATTTTCACTTTTCAACAGATGAAATAGTGATTATTTGAAGTTGATCGATAATTAACCGTGATAGGTGTGCGGGGATTGTTATCCCCTCTCCCGGCCGGGAGAGGGTTAGGGTGAGGGCATCAGACGGCTCAGGCCGTAACGGTCACGCTCTGACCTTCAAAGCTGACGGTCTGACCGGCAACAATCTTGCAGCGCTTACGCGTTTCTACCACGCCGTCGACGAAAACCAGCCCGTCGGCAATGGCAATCTTGGCCTGCGCACCGCTCTCGCTCCAGCCTTCCAGCTTCAGCAGATCGCACAGCTCAACGTGTGGATGTTTACCTAATGAAAATGTCGCCATGTTACGCGTCCTCTACGTCGTGATACTCCTCGCATGCCTGCAAGGTATTCTGAATCAGGGTTGCTACGGTCATCGGGCCTACGCCGCCCGGTACCGGGGTGATGTAAGAGGCACGCGCTGCGGCATCTTCATAAACCACGTCGCCAACCACTTTGCCGTTTTCCAGACGGTTAATCCCGACGTCCACGACAATCGCCCCTTCCTTAATCCATTCCCCTGGAATGAAGCCCGGCTTACCGACCGCGACGATCAGCAGATCGGCATTCTCGACGTGATGACGCAGGTTTTTGGTGAAGCGGTGGGTCACGGTGGTGGTGCAACCGGCCAGCAGCAGCTCCATGCTCATCGGACGGCCCACGATGTTGGAGGCGCCAATCACTACGGCGTTCAGACCGTAGGTGTCGATGTTATAACGCTCCAGCAGCGTCACGATGCCGCGCGGGGTGCAGGGACGCAGGCGAGGCGCGCGCTGGCACAGACGGCCAACGTTATACGGGTGGAAACCGTCCACATCTTTATCCGGCGCGATACGCTCCAGTACCTTCACGTTGTCGATGCCTGCCGGCAGCGGCAGCTGGACCAGAATACCGTCGATCTCTTTATCGGCATTCAGGGTGTCAATAAGTTCCAGCAGTTCTGCTTCGGTGGTGGTTTCTGGCAAATCGTAAGAGCGGGAGACGAACCCCACCTCTTCACACGCTTTGCGTTTGCTGCCGACATAAATCTGCGATGCCGGGTTGCTACCAACCAGCACAACGGCAAGCCCTGGTGCGCGAAAACCAGCCGCTTTACGCGCCTTCACTTTTTCTGCGACCTCAGAGCGCACCTGCTGCGCAATCGTTTTACCGTCAATAATCTTTGCTGCCATCAGAGAGAAGATTCCGTCTGTAACGTTTGAAAGGGGGGATGGCCTGTATTTTGTCAGAAGCGAGCGCCGCTGTCAGTCACCCTTTGCGAGTTTTCCTCCGGCGGGCGTAAAGACCCTTCTCGGGTGATGGTCAATTTCTTAGGCAGGATTAGGATGTGACCTGGTAAAATGGCAGCGTTTTGACATATTTAAAAATAGTTTCCTGAGCTACTTTGTCTCCTCCGAAATAAGCTTTCAATTTTTTCAATTGAACGTATTTCTTATTCCCGAAAATTCGCGGGAAGGGTTATTTACATTTTAAAGGAATAGACATGAAACTCAGCAACATTGCTTCTACTGTTATTGCTTCACTGGCCCTGGTCGCGGGTGCCGCTCACGCTGCCGATCCGGTTACGCCAGTTTCCGTAAATGGCGGTACCGTGCATTTTAAAGGTGAACTGGTTAATGCTGCATGTTCAGTAAATACCGATTCTTCCGAGCAGACCGTTAATCTCGGTCAGTACCGTACCGCGAAATTCACCAAAGTGGGTGATACCACCACCAATATTCCATTCACCATCGAACTGAACGATTGCGATCCGCTGGTGGCGAAAACGGCTGCTGTGGCGTTCACCGGTCAGATCGACGCAACTGACAAAACCCTGCTGGCAGTGACTTCCGGTAGCAACGACAACACCGCGAAAGGTGTTGGTATTGAGATCCTCGACAGCAAATCCAGCGTTCTCACGCCAGACGGTGCCACCTTCTCTGCTGCGCAGAACCTGATCCAGGGCACCAACACCCTGAACTTCAGTGCGCGTTATAAAGCCACTGCTGCGACCACTGAACCAGGCCAGGCAAATGCTGACGCCACTTTCGTTATGAAATACGAATAATTCCTCCGTACAGGGATGTTTTGGCCTCAGGGATGAGGCCCGTCATACGCTCAGGCCAGGAACGAAGGATGACAAGGACAGGAACACTACTGCTGTTAACCCTTGCGATGGCTTCCCAGGCATTCGCCCATACGGTGGTGATTGACGGCGGCAAAGTACACCTCCGGGGTGAACTGGTGAACGGTGGTTGCGCCGTGGCGCCAGACAGCCAGAATATGCGCATCGATATGGGACAATACCGGACCAACTCGTTTTCCGGGGTGGGCAGTTTTTCCACCGTAAATGTGCCTTTTACCGTGCGGCTGCTGGATTGCAGCGTGGATGTCTCACGCACCGTCGGGATCCAGTTCCAGGGCATCACGCCCGCGGAAGACCCTCAGGTTTTTCTGGCAACATCGCGCCCCGGTGAAACACCCATCAGCAGCGGGGTGGGGCTGGCTCTCTTTGACGAACAGCAGCGTCAGATAATCCCCAACGCCACGGCGGTCAGCTGGCTGCCCATTGATACCCGCGAGCTTGCGTTTCATTTTAGCGCCCGATATCGGGCTATTTCCGAACACCTTGTGCCAGGCAATATTCAGTCGGATGTCTGGTTTACGTTGATTTATCCATAACACCTGCGAACACATTATTAAAGGTACGGTTTTGATGAATACCCTAATTAAACCAGGACTGATTTTATCGTTTATTTTAATGATGGTTTCTGCAAGCGCGAATGCGTCCGGCGGTATTGCACTTGGAGCCACGCGCGTTATTTATCCGGCAGATGCTAAGGAAGGTGCGAATAAGCAGGTCATTTCTTCCCAAGCTGACTCGCTGAT
>NZ_JACASJ010000123.1:0-12323 GCF_013391025.1 Enterobacter sp. SECR19-1250
TTTTGAAATGTAAGGCCTTTGAATAAGACAAAAGGCTGCCTCATCGCTAACTTTGCAACAGTGCCCGCGCAAGAATATTTTGCGCTTCGTCGTAGGCATCAATTCGCGAGGAGAGTTGTTGCGAAGAGAGGGCTTTGCGCAAAATGCTGTCAAACTCGGGATTGCACCAGTGGGCAAAATTGGTCTGCGAGTTAATGGCGGCACAGCTAAGCATCGGTCGGAAAAAGCTGTCAGGATCGTTACTGTCAGTTGCCCAACCGGACAACGTCAGATCATGGTTCATATCCATTAATCGCGCCTCCTGAAAACGGCCCTCTACCGGGATGATCTTCACTTTCACACCCACCTGAGCCATATCAGCCTGAATCAGCTCTGCGGTTTTCAGCGGACTGGGGTTCCAGGCCTGAGAGCTGGTAGGTACCCAGAGTTGTAACGTCAGGTTTTCCAGCCCCAGCGCTTTTAACTGCTCGCGCGATTTTGCCGGGTTGTACTCGGTAATTTTAGCTTCGTTGTCATAAGCCCACGAGGCGCGAGGCAAAATAGATGCCGCGGTTTCCGCCGTACCGTAGTAAATAGATTGCATTAACCGTTGGTTGTTAATGGCCAGCGCTAGCGCATGTCGTACGGCAGGGTTGTTCAACGGCGGTTTATCCGTGTTGAACGCCAGATAGGCGATATTCATCCCCGGACGCAGCGTCAGGCGCAGCCGCGGGTCATCACGCAGTATGCTGAGCTGGCTGGCGGCAGGCCATGCCAGGACGTCGCACTCGCCGGTCAGTAATTTCGATAAGCGTCCGGTCCCGCCAGAGCCGAGATCCACCACGACCTGCGGCATCAAGGGGGTACCACGCCAGAATTTTTCATGCCGTTGTAGGCGAATATATTGGCCTGCACGATTTTCTGAAAGTTGGTACGGGCCTGTGCCGACGGGTTGTCTGTCGAGTAATTCCTGGCGATCCTGTTTTGCTAATTTGGCGGCATATTCGGCCGACATCACAGAGGCATAATGTGTGGCAAGGTGCCACAAGAAGGAGGCGTCGGGTTGATTTAAGCGAAATTCAACGGTGTTGTTGTCCAGTTTACGCACGCTTTGGACGTTATCGGCGAACTGCAGGCTATCAAAATAAGGAAAACTGCTACCATTGACATTATGCCACGGATGCTGGCGATCAAAGATGCGCTCGAAGGTAAATACCACATCGTCCGCATTTAGTTTGCGGGTGGGCGTGAACCAGGCAGTCTTTTGAAACGGAACATCGCGTCGTAAATGGAAGCGGTAGGTTGCGCCGTTATCTAATACTTCCCAGCTTTCAGCCAGTTCTGGCACCAGGCGATAGGTGTAGGGATCGACATCAAGCAGTCGGTCATACAATTGGGCCGCTAATGTGTCTACGATGAGACCGCTGCTTGCTTTTTGTGGATTGAACGTATTGACCTGCCCGCTAACGCAATAGACAAAGCCACTGTCACGAATATCAGCGTACGAGGCCTGCTCAGGCGCAGCTGCAGCCTGACCACTCAGAAATCCAGCCATCACGATCAGAGATGATAAAACCAGGCGCATAATTTTAAAGGGTTATATATAAAGAAGCTATCTTACTAATACTTAATGACATTTGCCATTACCGTTTGTTTTTGGGGCAGTGGGGTTGATAACCGCGAATTCGACATCGCGTACTGGTCAAAATTCATACCCGCTATCCACTTTGCATATACTCTTGTAGCTATCTTAGCATTTTCATGGCCCCTCTGACTCGCTTAAACGCTGGATTTGCTGCCAGAGAGATTATGTGAGGTGTCTGACGGGGAAAATGAATCTGTTGTGTGGGAGGCGGGAAGAGTGAATTTCTTCCCGGCTGAGGTATTACTTCTGGATTTTATTAACGCGCACCACCGGCGGTTGCATTTTAGCGTCAAGGCTACCGTTAATGCTGATCATTTGATCGGGTTTTATCGTTCGGCCATCAAAGACCGCAAGCGGGATTAGCGTATTGATACTGCCGGTTTTGTCACGGAAGATAAACTTATCTCCTCCCTGATCCTCAATGAGATTACCTCGTAAAGAGATGGTCGCACCGTCATGCATGGTTTTAGCTTGTTCGACGGTCATGATTCTTGCATGTTCAGTGCCGCGATAGCCTTCATCCAGTGCATGGGCAGGTGGCGGGGCGGTATCTTTTTTCAATCCGCCATTATCATCGGCAAACGCTGATGGCAATAAAAAACAGAACAGTAAGGGGGCGAACGATATTTTCATAGAGCCTCCATTGAAATTGATTTGACTTATTAAGTTTGGTAGCTATTTATTAATCTGGCGAGTGGGATAAGTCTCAAATTGTAATTTTTCAATAAAACAACGGCTTGGTGTTATATAAGCGAGGCGGGGAGATGAACAGAGAGAAAACCCATTTTCAAGGAGTAAAAGAGAGCCTGCGTTTTCTGAATTTTGAATCTGGCTTTCACAAGATTGGTTTTATCTGTTTGCTCTGCATTGTTTTTCTTGCTTCGGTGGGAGCGTTTTCCGGCGGATATTTAAGTGAGGTGACGAGAAAAAACACCTTAAAGACAACAGGGTTACAGTACGAAAGGTTTGGGCGCTTGCAAACGGAATTTAAATTTAAAATCTCTGCACAAAAGTATGATTCTGTGAACAAGACGTTGCGCATTGGCGGCGATTTCAACAAATTTTATGAAATGGAAAATATTTGGCCGCAGCCAGACAGCATGTACAGCAAGGGGAACGATCTTTACCTCGTCTACAATGATTCTGAAGCAATGCAGAACTTTACTATCTGGCTGCGGGTTACGCCCGTGAAGCCAGGAAGCGTAAAGAGTTTTCTCCAGCTAAATGGCGAACCTGAAATCCGCTTCAGACAATTTATTTATCCCTAGGAGGTGAGTATGGAGATGGTCTTCCGGGCATCCGCCATTTACCTTATTTTGCTGGTGGTTTTCAAAATAGCAGGTCGCCGGGCATTATTACAAATGACCAGCTTCGATCTGATTTTATTACTGATTATCAGTGAAGCAACTCAACAAGCCTTGTTGGGTAATGATTTTTCGATAACCGGCGCCATGATCACGATTGTCACTCTGGTTACTATTGATATTCTGTTCGGTTTCATTAAAAAAAAGGTGGGTGGGGCCGAATCCGTGCTGGATGGTTCCCCGGTTATCCTGCTTGATCACGGGATCCCTTTATTAGATAAAATGAAGAAAGTGGATGTCTCTCTTGAAGATATATTAGTCGCTGCGCGACAAAATCAGGGGATTACCGAATCAAGTAAAATCAAGTATGCCATTCTGGAACGCAACGGACATATTTCTGTCATTCCTGAAGAGAATTAGCGAGGCGGTAATGAATACGGAGTACAATGACGCAAAAACAGTCAATGAACTGACAAAACGGCTTGCAAACACGCTCATTGATAGCGATTTAACGTTGACCACCGCAGAATCCTGTACAGGAGGAAAGCTGGCCGCGGCGCTTTGCGCACAGGCGGATACCGCAGAATTTTATGATATCGGCGTTATAACCTTTAGCGATCGCGCCAAGCAGAAAATGCTCGACGTGCGGGCCAGTACGCTGAAGAAATATAGCGCCGTTAGTGAGCAAACGGTCAGTGAGATGTCTGTAGGAATACGTCAGCAAGCCGAAACCGATATCAGTATAGCCATCAGCGGATATGCAGGGCCGGAGGGTGGGGAGGATGGTACTCCCGCAGGAACCGTGTGGTTTGCGTGGAATTTCCGCGGACAGATAATAACAAAACGTGAGTGTTTTTCCGGGGATTGCCAGGACGTCATTGAAAAGGCGGTACGTTTTAGCCTGGCGGTATTGATTGAAGAAGTGTCAGCCTGGAAGAACAAATAAATAAACCAGGACTTATCCTAGGAAATATTTCAATGCTATGTGAAGTTATCGTCGTGAGAGCCAGGTTAATATTAGGAGAAAATTAAGTGGTAGGTAAATTATAAAGACCATGTCATTCATTTTGTTCTACGCTTATTAGTCTTTGCGATGAATGATGACTCACGAGAGGTGATTGAATGACTGACCTAAATAAAGGAAAACAGACCACCAATAAAACTAATTCAGAGCGTTTTCCGCAGCCGCCTTTTCCACATCAAAAACAACCTTTTCCGGGGCTCGCCGGAAAAATGCAACCGCGCCCCGATCATGGCGAACAAAGCTATCAGGGAAGCGGCAGGTTAAATGGTCGCAAGGTATTAATTACCGGTGGTGATTCAGGTATTGGGCGTGCTGTTGCCATTGCCTATGCCCGCGAAGGCGCCGATGTCGCGATTAATTATTTACCTGAAGAAGAGGACGATGCTCGTGAGGTTGTTGAGTTGATAAAAAAAGCTGGGAGAAAAGTTGCGGCGATTCCCGGCGATATTCGTGACGAAACTTTTTGTAACCATCTGGTAAAACAGGCGGTAGACGCGCTGGGAGGGTTGGATATCCTGGTGAATAACGCAGGCCGTCAGCAATTTTGTGAATCGATCGAAGACCTCACCACAGAAGAATTTGATGCGACATTCAAGACCAATGTCTACGCCATGTTTTGGATCACCAAGGCGGCTATTCCCCATTTCTCCCGAGACAGCGTGATTATTAACACCTCATCGGTACAGGCTTATGAGCCGAGTGAGATCCTGCTTGATTATGCTCAGACCAAGGCGGCGATAGTGGCATTTACTAAATCGCTGGCGAAGCAACTGGCCCCTAAAGGGATCCGTGTAAATGCTGTCGCGCCTGGGCCGTACTGGACGGTATTGCAGTGCTGCGGCGGCCAACCACAGGAAAAAATTGAGAAATTTGGTGCAAATGCGCCGCTTGGTCGCCCTGGCCAACCGGTAGAAATTGCTCCGCTGTATGTCACTTTAGCGGCTGAAGAGAACAGCTATACATCCGGTCAGGTATGGTGTTCTGACGGGGGGACCGGAACCCTCTGACGTTTATGCCCCCGAAGTCGAAACGTCTGAGGGGGAAAGCCAGCCCGGACAATATTGTATAAGGGCAGGGGGCGGCATATACCGCTCCCTGAACATTAACCCATGACAGCGATACCAAGACGTTCCAGGAGCAACGATGCCTGGTAGCTGTCCAGTTTGACGCCTTGCAAATCAACCCCGCGGATATCTAAATCGCCCAGTTCCGAATTGGTCAAATCACAGTGCGTAACGTTTGCTGCTCGCCAGTCGAAGGATGAAAACTCGCCGCCAGAGAGGTCTGATCCACTGAACGTTGCGCCCAGCACCTGAGTACCCATCCAGCGGTTTTCCCACAGCTCGCACTTTTCCAGTACGACTTTTGAAAAGTTGGCGTAGCTTAAGTTGGTATTGGTGATATAGGCGCTACAAAACCAGGTGCGGGTGGTGATCATATTCATAAAACTTGCGCCGCGAAAATCTGACCCTTGTGCCCGGCAGTGGCGAATTTCGATTCCCAGCGCATTGATATTCCTGAAATCAGCCATGGAGAGATCACAACTTTTGAAAATGGCATCTTTCAGGTTAGCGCGACTAAAATTACATCCTTTCTGACTTTCTCGATCATAAAACTGGCAGCCAATAAATTCAGTGCCGCTAAGGTCGGCACCCGAAAAATCACAGTTGAAAAATGTGCTATTTTCAACTTTTTCACCGGTGAACCTGTTTCTGTCAATTTTTTCGCCAACTAACGCCAGAGTCATCATGATTAACCTGTTTTTTTATACAGTGATTGCAACATGGTAAACTGTTTTAACTCTCGCGTCCAACGTCTGCCCCTGCACGCTAAATTTGGTGTTTCTTCAGTAATGCGCGGAGTTGATGGTAGGTCAGACCTAATAATTCAGCGGCTTTTTTCTGATTAAATTTCGCCTGCTGTAAGCTGGTTTGCAAAAATTCCTTCTCCTGCTGCTGTTGGAATTCACGCAGATCCAGCGGTAGGGTTACTGATGTATGTCTGGTTTCTTGCGCCAGCGGCGGTGCGGCGTGACGCCTGAACGGGTCAATCACAATCTCATTCAGTGGGTAATCGCTGGTCCCGTGTCGGTATACCGAACGCTCCACGACGTTTTTCAGTTCACGAATATTGCCCGGCCAACGGTAGTGGAGGAGCGTTTCTTTGGCCTCATCGGTGAACCCAGGAAACAACGGTAACCCGATCTCACGGCACATCTGAATGGCAAAATGTTCAGCCATTAACATGATATCGCTTTGACGTTCGCGTAACGGGGGAAGTTGCACCACGTCAAAGGCCAGACGATCCAGCAGGTCGGCGCGGAACGTGCCTTCACTCACCATGCGTGGCAGGTCGGCGTTGGTTGCGCAAACCAGTCTTACATTGACCTGCAGAGGTTGGCTACCGCCTACGCGTTCCAGCTCTCCGTACTCAATAACGCGCAGCAGTTTTTCCTGTACCAGCATCGGGGCGGTTGCCAGTTCATCAAGAAACAGTGTGCCGCCATCGGCGCGCTCGAACCGACCTGGGTGACGTTTCTGCGCGCCGGTAAAGGCGCCCGCTTCGTGCCCAAAGAGTTCGGAATCAAGTAAATTTTCGTTGAGCGCGGCGCAGTTAAGTGAAATAAACGGGCCTTGCCAACGGGTTGAGAGGTAGTGCAGGCGGTTGGCGATAAGCTCTTTCCCTGTTCCTCGTTCCCCAATGACCAGCACAGGTTTATCCAGCGGCGCGAGACGAGAAACCTGCTCCAGCACTTCAATAAAGCTGTTCGCTTCGCCCAGCAGATTATCTTTGTATCCTGCCATGATGAAATTCACCATTTGTTAGTGTTATTCACCAATTTACCCTATTTATCCCGACAGGTAAAATTAGTTATTTTCAAATATTTCAATGAATTAAAAAGTTGGCATGCGAAGTGCATTAGAACAGCAGCAGGGCATTGCCCGATATCAGAACAGTAAGTGAGGATTACATTATGGGTATTTTTTCTCGTTTTGCCGACATCGTGAACGCCAACATTAATGCGTTGCTGGAAAAGGCTGAAGATCCGCAGAAGCTGGTGCGGTTGATGATCCAGGAAATGGAAGACACGCTGGTTGAGGTGCGCTCCAACTCCGCACGCGCGCTGGCAGAAAAGAAACAGTTATCGCGTCGTATTGAACAGGCCAGCGCCCAACAGGCAGAGTGGCAGGAAAAAGCAGAGCTGGCGCTGCGTAAAGAAAAAGAAGATTTGGCGCGTTCTGCGTTAATCGAAAAGCAGAAACTGACTGACCTGATTGCCTCCCTGGAGCATGAGGTGACGCTGGTTGACGATACGCTGGCGCGTATGAAAAAAGAGATCGGTGAACTGGAAAACAAACTCAGTGAAACCCGTGCTCGTCAGCAGGCATTGATGTTGCGCCATCAGGCGGCGAGTTCTTCCCGTGATGTTCGTCGTCAACTGGACAGCGGCAAACTGGATGAAGCGATGGCTCGCTTTGAATCTTTTGAGCGTCGTATCGATCAAATGGAAGCTGAAGCTGAAAGCCATAACTTCGGTAAGCAGAAGTCTTTGGATCAGCAATTTGCTGACCTGAAAGCAGATGATGAAATCAGCGAGCAGTTGGCGCAATTGAAAGCCAAAATGCAGCAAGACAAGCAATAATAATATCTGGCGGTGCCCGAACGCGCCGCCGCTCATCACCTGTAAGGAGTACTCATGAGCGCGCTATTTCTGGCCATCCCGTTAACCATCTTTGTGCTGTTCGTCTTACCGATTTGGCTCTGGCTGCATTACAGCAATCGTTCCAGTCGCGGCGAGCTGGCGCAAAGTGAACAACAGCGTCTGGTAGAACTTAACCAGGACGCACAGCGGATGCGTGAGCGCATTCAAGCGCTGGAAGACATCCTTGATGCTGAACATCCAAACTGGAGGGACCGCTAATGGGGGGCGTTAATCTGAATAAAAAACTGTGGCGTATACCGCAGCAGGGCATGGTGAAAGGGGTTTGCGCGGGTATTGCGCATTATCTCGATGTTCCTGTGAAACTGGTGCGGATCCTGGTGGTGCTGTCCATCTTTTTTGGTCTGGCCTTTTTCACCTTTGTCGCCTACATCGTACTGACGTTTGTGTTGGATCCGATGCCAGACAACGTGGTTTCCGGAGAACAGCAGCCATCAAGCGGTGAGCTATTGGATGCTGTCGATCGTGAACTGGCTGCAAGTGAAAAGCGTTTGCGTGAGATGGAGCGTTATGTAACGTCTGATACTTTTACATTACGCAGCCGCTTCCGCCAATTGTGAGGTTAGAAATGAATAATCGCTGGCAACGTGCCGGGCAAAGGGTTAAGCCGGGCATTAAAATAGCAGGTAAGCTGGTGCTACTGACTGCGCTGCGCTATGGCCCGGCTGGGGTAGCAGGGTGGGCGGTGAAGTCCGTGGCCCGACGTCCGCTAAAAATGTTGCTGGCGTTAGTATTGGAACCTTTGTTGAGCCGGGCAGCGACAAAATTGTCGAAACGCTATTCAGGTAATCAACCCTGATATCCGAAACAACAAAAGCAAGCAACATTTAGTCAACATTCCCCCAGTTAATTTGCGGCAGAGTAGTCTCTTGTGTCATGGGATCGCTACCAATAGAAATGAAGGTGAAAGCGACAGACTCCATTATGCAGGTATCGGTGTGAATTACGCATTCTAAAATGCACTGGGGCATTGTTATGCCCCAGTTTTTATACCAGTGAGTCGGCTAACGATATTTGTGTACCCACGGTGATATTTTGTAAACCTTTCTCACCGGCAATCAGGCTAAATAATAAATTACAGCTTTGTTCGCCGAGCTGCTGGGTTGGGACATCAATGCCTCCCGGCACGGGCGTCAGCATAAATGACAACAGTTCATTACAGTGACGGTATACGGCACCGGCTTGCCGTCACGGGTCATAGACAGACGCGATTCCAGATTTTTGACATCAGCGGGGGCATTGAAGGTCAGGCCGATAATGGCGTGTTTTTTCATCGGATCTTGCGGATCCTGATAGAACTCCGCCCGGCCGCCGCGATAATAAAACTCAGGGGTGGTAAAGGTTTTTTGTTTCTCTGTTAACGCCACCTGCGGAGCCAGCAGTGTTTTGGCATCCATATCGACGGTGTAGGTTTTCCCCATCGGGAAGGTTTTTTTCGCCGTGAATACCAGCTTACGGTCATTACGCCACTGCCACTCACCTTCCATTGCGGGGGTCAGGGTAATACCGGCGGTGACCGGTTTACCGATCAGCGTTACCGGTGCGGCAGAGCGGGAGAATGTCACCACCACAATCTGCGCTGAATTATCATCACGGTTATAATTAACCGCCGAAGGGCGCTGCACAGACGCGGAAATATCCTGCACCACCAGCGGCGCAACATCCACCGGCTTCGGTTTGTTCTGATACCAGTGCCAGGTGTAATAACTGCCCGCTGCCACCGCAGCAGTCAGTAATAATAAGGCAGATATGGTTTTCGGATAGCGGTTGCCCCCCCGCTCCAGCCGGGCAAGCTGATTACCGGCAAAGGTCACCCAGCCCGGCACCGCCCAGCGGATCCGTCCGGTGAACGGGCGCAGCAGAAAACCCAGCAGAGTAAAGAGATAAACAAGACTGCGAGCCGCCAGACGCAGCAAAATAAAAGGTAAGCGGAGGATAAAACGCAGAACGTCCATGACAACATTTTCCTCTGTGTGTTGAGACTGACATCAGTTTGCCGCAGCACACAGTGAAATCCGGTTCAGCCGGAAGCTGTCAGTGCCCGATACTCTCATCCTCCATAAAACAGCCCATAAAGCAAATTATTGCATAAGGAATAATCTTAAATTACGGCCCCGGCGTATCCGCAGGGGCCTGTTCAGGAAAAAAATTATTCCAGTGCACTCAAAATAGCCTGTGCAGCTTTGACTCTTTCGGTATTCGGGTAGTTTTTATTCGCCAGAATCACAATCGCCACCTGTTTTTCCGGAATAAAGGCGACATAGGCGCCGAAACCAGTTGTTGCGCCCGTTTTATGCACCCAGGAAGCACGGTTATACGGCTGAACCTGGTTGTCTGTTACCGGATGCGGCTGCAATGCGACCTCGTTGGTCACACCGTTAATGATCATATCTTTCTGCTGCGGCCAGTCATACATTTCCCAGCCCAGCCCCTGGTTAATCGCGGCGGTTTTATAGTAGCGGGTCTGGGCGAGATACATTGCCATTTCCAGATCCGCATTACCGGCCCGTGACGGCTCCATATTCATTTCCGCCCAGCGCAGCATATCTTTTGAGGCGGATTTCACGCCGTAAGATTCCGCATCAAGCTGTCCCGGCGACACGCGGACCGGTTTTTTGTTTTTATAACCGTACGCATACTGGCTTTGCGCACTTTCCGGCACAGTAATAAAGGTGTGAGATAACCCCAGCGGTGCCAGGATCCGTGCAGTCAGCAACTGCTCATACGGCATCCCCGCCGCGTTTGCGGTCAGAGCACCAAACAGGCCGATACTGCTGTTTGCATACAGACGCATATCGCCCGGTTTCCGGGACGGCTGCCACTGCTGATAGAAATTCAGCAGATCCGCACGGCTTTTTACCGCATCCGGCACCTGTAACGGCAGTCCGCCTGCGGTATAGGTAGCCAGATCCAGCAATGTGATCCCCTTCCACTGCGGCAGAGCCAGCTCCGGCTGGTATTTTGCCGCCGGATCATTCAGCGCCATCTCTTTTTTCGCCACAGAAACCGCACCCAGCACACCTGTGAAAGTTTTACTTACAGATCCGAGCTCAAATAGTGTATTTTCAGTGACCGGCTGTTTTGCCTGAATATCGGCAAAACCATAATTGAAATAATAGGGCTTACCCTTTACGGAGACGGCAACCGCCATCCCGGGAATATCCTGCTGTGCCATCAGCGGTTTAATGGTGCTGTCCACCACCGCCGCGACATTATCAGCGGCAGAAAACCCCGGGGCGGAAAACGCCAGCAGAGCGGAAATCAGTGTTGCAGATAACGATTTTTTCATCAGAATTAACCTTCCGTGTGTGAGTAACGGCGGCAAGTATCGTCAGATTCACCGGACAGAACAAACGGTTATTTATAACAAGAGCCTAAAGAAAAACTTACAGGTGGATTATGGTCAGACGTTATCTCCCCCTTAACCCGCTGCGCGCCTTTGAGGCCGCCGCCCGTCATCTCAGTTTTACCCGCGCGGCGATTGAGCTGAATGTCACCCATGCCGCCGTCAGCCAGCAGGTCAGGGCGCTGGAAGAACAACTCGGCTGTGTGCTGTTTACCCGCGTCTCGCGCGGGCTGGTGCTGACCCATGAAGGTGAGGGATTACTGCCGGTGCTCAATGAGGCGTTTGACCGGATTGCGGATACTCTGGAGTGTTTTTCTCACGGGCAGTTCCGTGAGCGGGTGAAAGTCGGTGCGGTGGGAACATTTGCCGCAGGCTGGCTGCTGCCGCGTCTGGCCGGATTCTATGACAGCCATCCGCATATTGATCTGCATATCTCCACCCATAACAATCATGTGGACCCGGCGGCGGAAGGGCATGATTATACGATCCGTTTCGGTAACGGCGCGTGGCATGAGTCAGATGCGGAACTGATTTTCAGTGCACCACACGCTCCGCTGTGCTCACCGGCCATTGCAGAACAGTTACAGCAGCCGGATGATGTTCACCGCTTTACCCTGCTGCGCTCATTCCGCCGGGATGAATGGAGCCGCTGGCTGGATTGTGCGGGCGGCACACCGCCTTCCCCGTCACAGCCGGTAATGGTGTTCGATACCTCACTGGCCATGGCCGAGGCGGCACAACTGGGTGCCGGGGTAGCGATCGCACCGGTATGTATGTTCAGCCGCCTGTTACAGTCAGGCGCACTGGTACAGCCGTTTGCCGCAGAAATCACCCTCGGCGGCTACTGGCTGACGCGGTTACAGTCCCGTACGGAAACCCCGGCCATGCAGCAATTCGCCCGCTGGCTGCTGAATACGGCGGCGGCGTAAAACTCACTCACCTTCCAGGCTTTTTACCCGCAAATCATCACCTTCACTGATGCGCAGCCGTTCACTGCCGCAGTGCGGACAGCATCCGGCGTGCTGCATGATTTCGGCCTCACGGCTGCAATCCCAGCACCATGCCTGTGCCGGGATAACATCAATATGCAGTGTGCAGCCCTGCGCCACGGTATCACGGCAGGCGATATCAAAACAGAAATGCAGTGCACTCTCCTCAACATCCGCCAGTGCGCCGACTTCCAGCCAGACATCCGTTACCCGCGCAATGCCGTGCTGTTCAGCCTGTTCGCGGATAATGTCCGCCGCACCGAGGGCTTTACTAAGCTTGCCCCTTCCGCCGTTGTCATAATCGGTTATGGCATC
>NZ_JACASJ010000124.1:0-12315 GCF_013391025.1 Enterobacter sp. SECR19-1250
GCGTGATCTGATCCTTCAACTCAGCAAAAGTTCGATTTATTCAACAAAGTCGCGCATCAGGTGTAAACGTTCCGCTGGCCGGCGATAAGGCATAAAAAAGCGCCCCATAGGACGCTTAGCTCTTTAAAAATCTGAATATCCTCAAGACCAGGGAGCATAAATCTCAGGGTTGTAGTTTGAAACGTTCATGCTATAGACGGAATCACAATTATGGCAACGAGATTGAAAATACCATTTTTTTGTATGGCTATTAAAAGAGGCTTCACCAGTTGGTTGCAGTATCGATATCTGACGCTTGGCATGACATTGTGGGCAAAGATGCACTTCTACCTGCTCCTCACCCACAAGTTCTTTTTTGGAATATACAAAAGAACCGAAATCAAGTTGATTAAGAACGTAACCTTCTGTCTGGGAACTAAAGTCTTCGTACTCTGCAATTTTTGCTTTGAGAAGTATTGCCTCTTCCTCACGCTGACGAATCAAATCGCAAAGAGAGAAGCACTCCGCCTGAAGTGTAATTAATCTGCTCTGAAGTTCGATAGTTGCAGCTTTGACCTCCGCGTCAGTTTTTGCGTCATTAATGACTTTGGCTAGCCCAGCAGTCTCCTTTATAGCGGCCATGGCCGCTGATAGTTCAGCAATCACTTCGAGTACTCTTCTTCTTGTTGGGGATATCCAGATTAAACGAATCCTTGTTGTTGGGGAATAGCAGGATCCACCGAGCCTGATGTGGTCAAAAGACAGGCATTACAAGGAGATCAAAGTGACTGATTACGCACGTAAACCATCACGGCAACAGGCAGTAAAGCTGAACTTCTTCGAGGTGATTCTTCGCCGCCTGTGCTATCTGCTGGCGCAAAAGGGGAATCCAGATGTGTAGCTCAACGAAATGCGGGTACTGCGGCAAGCCGGTTAAACCGGGGGAAGTAGTCAAAAGTACCCTTCTCTATCGCAACGGCGCACAGCTGGCGCGCAAAGAAAAAGAATATTGCTCTGAACGTTGTGCTTCGTACGACCAGATGGCTCACGAAAGCTAACGTAAAAGCCGCGCAAGGCGGCCCGTACGTCCGGTGCTCCCTACCAAAGTTACACCGGAAAACTACTTAAAAAACCAAAGTTCACCCAATGGGCGCTATCTCTGGCCCGGGGATCTTACATCCAAAAAAGAGGATCTCACATGGAATTTTTCTATGTAGTTAAGGCTACGCAGAAATCTGGCAAAGAAGACGCAGTGATTTGGTTCACTGCGAAATCAGAAGCTCGTGCCAACCTCCAGCTCGATGTTGAGCTGGAAGATGCTGGTATTGAAACCGGACGCGGTAAGGATTACGCCAAACCTGTTCGCACCGATTTCCCTGTTTACAACGATCTGCCAGAAGAAAGCACTGTGGATTACACCTGGTGCAAACGCTACGCCCTCCAGGACGATGGACGCACCTGGCTGCCAAAGGCTGGTGCTGAGTCGACTGGACCCGTGGACAACTCTGCCGCACCGGAAACTACCGTTAAAGTCGAAACTACCGTCGAGAGTGTCCCGGTTGAAAACCGCACTCCAGCAGTTCGTTATGCCGTCCACCTGACCAGCGACAAATACCAGACGCATATCAGTAAAGAGCAGCAGTTGGCTGCCAGCGAAATGTCACTGGATGAAGGCAACACTTATCTCCAGAACCTGCTACAGGCGAAGAACGATATCCCTGACGTTGACGAACTCAGCCTGAACGCTGAGTGGAAACTGGTTCAGGCGATTAAGCAGGTATTTGCGCCAGATGAAGAGCACGAAGTAAAGCTACTTGCTGCTTTCATGGCCGACTGGTTGAGAGTAGATGCAGGTGACCGCAATGAGTTAGTTAGAGAGTGGAGAAGCGGAAAGCTTGCTCTTCTCAAATCAGAAAGCACCAGCGACGCCGATGTTACAACCGATCAGGTTCCAGAACCCGAAAACGGTATTCAGATTGACGAGAATGATGACGAAACGACTCGTTATCCAGTCGTTCGTATGCCGTTCCGCAAGCAGCTACTCGCCCAGTTCACCAGCGATGAACTGCGCCACCACTTAACCCGCGAAGAATACGAAAGTATCAGCGCGCTGGAAATGGATACTGACAACGGCTACGTCCAGAACCTGCTGCTGGCGGCAGAAAACTGCGAAGAGGTTAAGGGTTACGATACCAAAGACCTGTGGCGCTACACCGACGCCATTCGCAAGGTGTTCAGCCAGGAGAAGCGTCACGAACTCGCTCTGGTACTTCGTTTTACCCGCATCTGGGCGGCGACTGATTATATTGACCGCGGAATTCTCGTTCGCGAGTGGGCAGCCGGTAATCGCATCAGTAATGTTCAGCGCACCGATTCTGGTACTAATGCCGACGGTGGGTATGTAACGGATCGCGGCGAAGGCGCGCACCACACTCTGGACACTCTCGATCTTGAGATCGCCTGTGCCCTGCTGCCTATGGATTTCCATCACTTTGAAATCCCCTCAAGCGTTTTACGTCGCGCCAAAGAAATCGTGGCGAAGAAAGAAGAACCATGGAAATCATGGAGCGCCATCCTGCGTAATCAGCCCGGCGTACTGGCGGTGAACCGTGCGGCAATCTTCAATCTGATCCGCATCGCGCCGGAAAACATCCACCACACGCCAGCGGCTCATCTTGAGTTTGTGAATAAAACCATGACGGCTGAGTTTAACTCTGCGGTGGAGTTACTGCCGCTGTCTACTCCGTCTGTTGAGACCGAAGCTCCAGCAGAACAACCCCAGGTTGAAAATTTCGGCGGCGGCGTGTTCTCCATCGATGGCCTGATGGATGGAAATACCGCCCCGGTCATCGATATCCCCTCAAATGAAGTCGAAAAAACGGAAAACACAGCGGAGACCACCAGCGATGTGCAGATGGAAACGGCTAAGCCAGAGAAAGACGAAGATGTTGGTTCGGTACCACCGGGCGAAGGCACTGATGCAGCTAATTCGCAGACAGATTCCATAGCGCCGGAAGAGCAGCAGTCAGAGCCCGTAATCGAATACCCGGCTTACTTCGAGCCTGGCCGCTACGAAGGCCTACCGAATGACGTTTATCACGCAGCAAACGGTATTAGCTCAACCCAGGTGAAAGATGCCCGTGTCAGCCTGATGTACTTCAACGCACGCCATGTGGCTAAAACCATCCCGCGCACAGCATCCAAAGTACTGGACATGGGGAACCTGGTGCACGCCCTTGCACTGCAGCCGGAAAACCTCGAAGCAGAGTTCAGCGTAGAACCTGAGATCCCGGAGGGTGCTTTCACCACCACCGCAACTCTGCGTGAGTTCATCGACGCGTACAACGCCAGCCTGCCGGCACTCCTGAGCGCTGACGAGATTAAAGCGTTGCTTGAAGAACATAACGCATCCCTTCCCGCTCCAGTGCCGCTTGGCACCAGCCTGGAAGAAACGGCTCAAAGCTATATGGCTCTCCCTGCTGAGTATCAGCGTATTGAAGAAGGCCAGAAGCAGACAGCAACGGCAATGAAGGCATGCATTAAAGAGTACAACGCAACCCTGCCCGTGCCGGTTAAAACCAGCGGCAGCCGTGATGCGCTACTCGAGCAATTAGCGATCATCAATCCAGACCTGGTGGCGCAAGAAGCGCAGAAACCGACACCGCTGAAGGTGTCCGGTACCAAAGCAGACATGATCCAGGCAGTTATATCAGTTAAGCCCGATGCCGTGTTCGCAGACGAACTGCTGGATGCCTGGCGCGACAACCCTGGCGAAAAGATTTTGGTTACCCGCCAGCAGTTGGCCACAGCGCGGGCAATTCAGTCCGCTCTACTGGCGCACCCGACCGCGGGCATGCTGCTGACACATCCAAGCCGCGCCGTTGAAGTGAGTTACTTCGGCTTTGACGACGAAACAGGTTTAGAAGTGCGTGTACGTCCGGACCTAGAGATTGAACTGGATGGCGTGCGCATCGGTGCCGACCTGAAAACTATCAGCATGTGGAATGTGAAGCAAGAAAGCCTTCGCGCCAGGCTGCACAGGGAAATCATAGACCGTGACTATCACCTCAGCGCGGCAATGTATTGCGAGACCGCGGCGCTGGACCAGTTCTTCTGGATTTTCGTCAACAAAGACGAGAACTACCACTGGATCGCCATCATTGAGGCATCCACCGAACTGCTGGAACTGGGCATGCTTGAGTACCGCAAAACAATGCGCGCCATCGCCACAGGTTTCGACACGGGCGACTGGCCAGCGCCGATCACTACCGATTACACCGATGAACTGAACGACTTTGACCTGCGCCGCCTCGAAGCGCTGCGCGCTCAGGCTTAAGGGGGATTTATGCACAACACAAACGTTACCGTTGCTGACCAGAACACCGTTATTAACTCCAACGTGGCTTTGTTCGATTCCCAGTATCTGAACGCCATCAGCACGTTCGCGCAGATTATGGCGCAGGGCACCGCCACCGTTCCTAAACACCTGCAGGGCAATCAGGCCGACTGCATGGCTGTTGCGATGCAAGCGGCACAGTGGCAGATGAATCCCTTTGCCGTGGCGCAGAAGACGCACCTAATTAACGGTGTGCTCGGGTATGAAGCGCAGCTGGTTAATGCCGTAATTTCACGCAGCGGCGTGCTGGCCAGCCGCTTTGAATATGAATGGTACGGACCATGGGAAAAGGTTGTTGGGAAATTCCATATCCGTAAAGGCGACAAAGGCGAGTACCGGGTCCCGGGCTGGACCCTGGCTGACGAAGCCGGGATCGGCATCATTATCCGCGCAACCCTGAAAGGCGAAGATCAGCCGAGGGAACTTGATTTGCTGCTGGCTCAGGCCCGAACCAGAAACTCTACCCTTTGGGCTGACGACCCTCGCCAGCAACTGGCGTACCTGGCCGTCAAACGCTGGGCGAGGCTGTTCTGCCCGGATGTGATTCTGGGCGTCTACACCCCTGATGAGCTCGATGATCGACGAGAAGAACGAGAGGTAAACCCGGCACCGGCGCAGCACGTTAGCCTTGCAGACATTTCAGGTGACAACGTCACTACCACTCAAACGGCTCAGGAATCAGCTCAAAACATCGATGCACTTGCTGATGATTTCCGTGATCGCATCGAGGCGGCTCAGGATGTGGATAGCGCTAAAGCTCTGCGCGCAGATATTGAAACCGTGAAATCAACGCTGGGTTCTGCCCTGTTCACTGAGCTGAAAAACAAGGCCGTGAAACGTTATTACCTGGTTGATGCACGGAACAAAGTCGAAGCAGCCATCAATTCCTTGCCACCTTCAGATGAGCCCGATGCAGCTGAGCGGTTCGCAGAAGTAGAGCGCGTTCTTGCATCGTCGAAACGCCATCTGGGCGACGAACTGCATGGTCAGTTCAGCTTTACCCTGGCGGATATGAAACCGGAATACGTGGACTAACGAGACCGGGAGGGGAAACCCTCCCTCAAGGAGAAGAAATGCGACTGATTAATCGAGGCAGTAAGCAATCCCCTTTGGCTCGCCAGGCATGTGAAATCGCACTCGCAGCCCACCAGCAAAGATACGGCGACTATGGGCGCAGCAAGATGAAAGAGACCTATACGGTGAGAGTGGAAGGCGTGAAGGTCTGGGTTGAAGTGGTCAACTGCAAGGCAAGCTACGTGGCCACCGCAATGACCGGCATGCGCCGGCTGCGTTCCCTGCCCGGCCAGGCAAACTGAAACTGAAATATCAACGACTGAAGACCGGCATATCTATACTCATGCCGGTTACCTGAGGTGAACCATGTCGCAGGTAATTTTTAACGAAGAATGGATTGTTGGCGCAAGGCTCACAGAAAAAACAGGCCTGACCGAACGACAGATTGAGAAGTATCGCCAGGGCTGTTGGGTGGAAGGTGTCCATTTTAAACGGGTATCTCCTTCCGGAGAAAAAACCTTGCGTGGCACAACCTGGTATAACTATCCGAGAATTAATCAATTAATAAGGGATGCGTAAGATGGCAGCTTTGCCTACAGGTGTCGAAATCAGAAACAATAAGATTTGTATCTGGTTTATGTACCGGGGAAAGCGTTGCCGCGAAATTCTAAAAGGTTGGATTAACACCCCGGCGAACATCAAAAAAGCCGGGAATCTTCGGGCTGTGATCGTTAGCGAGATCAACCTTGGAGAGTTTGATTACCACCAGCGCTTTCCTTCATCTTCCAGAGCAAAAAAAACCGTAACCACTGTTTCAGTTCAAACCTTTTCAGAGCTGTGTGAACTGTGGACGAACATTAAAGAAACAGAAATTAGCGCGAATACGATGCGTAAGACGCGCTCACAACTCGGTACGTTAATGCACATTATTAACGGAGAAACGCCTGTTTCAACTATACGGCACAGCGACATACTGAAATACAGAAAGGAGCTGTTGAACGGTGACACACTTTACCTGGCAAATCCCAGAAGCAACAAACAGGGACGCACTGTGCGTACAGTGAACAACTACATATCGCTACTGTGCTCCCTTCTTCGATTTGCACACAAATCTGGATTTATCAATGGCAAGCCCTTTGAAGGGATCAAGAAACTACACAAAGGGAAAGTAAAACCGGATCCTTTAACGAAGCAGGAGTTTAGTTTGCTTGCGGAATCCGAGCGTGGCCAAAGCCTCAACATGTGGACGTTCGCAGTTTATACTGGTGTCCGTCATGGAGAGCTAGCAGCGCTTGCCTGGGAAGATATCGACTGGGAAAAAGGTACGGCTCATATACAGCGCAATCTTAATGCATTAGGAATGTTCGTCCCGCCTAAAACCGATGCAGGTGATCGAGTTATCACGTTATTAGAGCCAGCACTAGAGGCCTTGAAGGCACAGCGTACACTGACTTCGGTACAGCCAAAAACCGAGATTGTTTTTCATCATCGTGAGTATGGTGCGATGGAATATCAAAACCTGCGTTTTGTTTTCATACCCCGGATGCGCAAAGGAGAACAGAAAGCCTACTACTCTTTATCGAGCATCGGTGCGAGATTCAACGCAGCTGTAAAACGTGCTGGTATTCGCCGCCGGAATCCGTACCATACGCGGCATACTTTTGCCTGCTGGCTTTTATCTGCCGGCGCTAATCCGTCTTTCATAGCCAGCCAGATGGGGCATGAAAACGCGCAAATGGTTTATGAAGTCTACGGTGCGTGGATTGAAGAAATGAATGGCGAACAGGTGCTGATGCTTAACGATAAGCTCGCACGCTGAAAAATTTTGCCCCTATTATGCCCCTACTGGCTCCGAAGGTAGTAATAAATGCAAGAAAATCAATCAAATACAAAGAAAGAACAATACAACCTGAACAAGCTGCAGAAGCGGCTGCGCCGTAATGTGGGCGAAGCCATTGCAGACTTCAATATGATTGAAGAAGGCGACCGCATCATGGTTTGCCTGTCAGGGGGTAAAGACAGCTACACCATGCTGGAGATCCTGCGTAATCTTCAGCAGAGCGCGCCGGTGAAATTCTCCCTGGTGGCCGTAAACCTTGACCAGAAACAGCCGGGTTTCCCTGAGCATATCCTGCCGGAATATCTCGATAAGCTGGGCGTTGAGTACAAAATCGTCGAAGAAAACACCTACGGTATCGTAAAAGAGAAGATCCCGGAGGGCAAAACCACCTGCTCTCTCTGCTCTCGTCTGCGTCGTGGCATTCTGTACCGGACCGCGACGGAGCTGGGCGCAACCAAAATTGCGCTGGGTCATCACCGCGACGATATCCTGCAAACGCTGTTCCTGAACATGTTCTACGGCGGAAAGATGAAAGGCATGCCGCCTAAGCTGATGAGCGATGACGGCAAACACATTGTCATCCGCCCTCTCGCCTATTGCCGCGAGAAGGACATTGAACGCTTCTCCCAGGCGAAAGCTTTCCCGATTATCCCATGCAACCTGTGTGGCTCTCAGCCGAACCTGCAGCGCCAGGTCATTGGTGACATGCTGCGTGACTGGGATAAACGTTATCCAGGGCGCATCGAAACCATGTTCAGCGCAATGCAGAACGTGGTGCCTTCTCACCTTGCGGATGTTGAGCTGTTTGACTTCAAAGGCATCAACCATGATTCTGAAGTGGTGAATGGCGGCGATCTGGCGTTTGATCGGGAAGAGATCCCCATGCAGCCTGCAGGCTGGCAGCCGGAAGAGGATGATAATCAGTTTGACGAGCTGCGCCTGAACGTACTTGAAGTGAAATAATCCTGTCGCGTCTCAGAGTCCGTCTGAGACGCGTTTTTTCTGCCGCTTATTTCAGCAATCTGACCCGGCAGGTTTTGCCTTTAATTTTCCCGCTTTGCAGCTGCTTCCATGCCTTATGCGCAACCGCCTGGCGGATTGCCACATATACGTGTGCCGGATGAACGGTAATCTTGCCGATATCGGCGCCATTCAGTCCCATGTCACCTGTCAGCGCGCCTAATACGTCGCCTGGACGCATCTTGGCTTTTTTGCCGCCATCAATGCACAGCGTCGCCATTTCGGCTTCGAGTGGCACAACGCGACCGTTCCCCGGAGTGTTCACCCAGTTAAGCTTTATCTGCAGCATTTCAGACAAGATATTGGCACGCTGCGCCTCTTCCGGCGCGCAGAAGCTAATGGCCAGCCCGCTGTTTCCGGCACGTGCGGTACGCCCAATGCGGTGAACGTGTACTTCTGGATCCCAGGCCAGCTCGTAGTTAACAACCAGCTCCAGCGATTTAATGTCCAGCCCGCGTGCGGCGACATCGGTTGCAACCAGCACACGGGCGCTGCCGTTCGCGAAGCGAACCAGCGTCTGGTCACGATCGCGCTGTTCCAGATCGCCATGCAATGACAGCGCGCTTTGCCCGGCGGCATTCAGGGCATCACACACTGCCTGGCAATCTTTTTTGGTATTACAAAACACCACGCAGGAGGCGGGCTGGTGCTGGCTCAGCAATTTCTGCAGAAGCGGGATTTTGCCCTGCTGCGAGGTTTCAAAGAACTGCTGCTCGATGGCAGGCAGCGCATCCACGCTGTCGATTTCAATCGTCAGCGGATTTTTTTGTACACGACCGCTGATTGCAGCGATGGCGTCAGGCCAGGTCGCAGAGAATAACAATGTCTGACGATCTTCCGGCGCGAAGCGGATCACTTCGTCGATCGCGTCGCTGAAGCCCATGTCCAGCATACGGTCCGCTTCATCCATCACCAGCGTTTGCAGGGCATCCAGTGAAACGGTGCCTTTTTGCAGATGATCCAGCAGACGGCCAGGTGTCGCGACAATAATATGAGGCGCATGCTGGAGCGAATCACGCTGCGCCCCGAACGGCTGTCCGCCGCAGAGGGTTAAGATCTTGGTGTTGGGCAGGAAGCGCGCCAGACGACGCAACTCACCCGCGACCTGGTCAGCCAGTTCGCGGGTCGGGCACAGAACCAGAGACTGGGTCTGGAACAGGGTGGCATCAATATGCTGTAACAGTCCAAGACCGAACGCTGCCGTTTTCCCACTGCCGGTTTTTGCCTGTACGCGAACATCGCGCCCCTCAAGAATGGCGGGTAATGCGGCCGCCTGAACAGGCGTCATCGTGAGGTATCCCAACTCGTTGAGGTTATCGAGTTGGGCGGCAGGCAGAACATTCAGGGTAGAAAAAGCGGTCACAATAGTCTCTCGTGGTCATCTTTGCGGTCAGATGGCGCGTATCCTCGCAGATCTCGGGGTTCGATGCGACAATTTAATCGGTTCTTCATCGGGCGGCGGGTCGGGCATAGGTTGCGGACGCGGAATGGGATCGGGCATAGGCGTTGGGTCGGTCGGGACCGGATCGGACTGCCGTGAATGCAGCCGTTGCAGCGCGAGTAGATGGTTCATCTTTCCCTCCAGTTTTTTGGATTGACCCTTTTAGGGTAGACCCTGAGAAACGGGAGGCAAAAAAAAGCCGACTATTAAAGTCGGCGTCGTACGAATCAATTGTGCTATGCAGTAATTCAAAAAAGGAAGTAAGACAATATGGAGCGCAACGCCCATCGCTTGACGTTGCATTCACCTGCGGGAGTAATAATGCACCTTACACGGTTTCTGTTTATTGACTTTGCTCAATTAAAAGAGCGTTTTGATCCGCGTAAAAGGTGGAAAAAGCGTAAATTTACAACCATTTACTACGATGCAACCACCATGCAACACCGCCAATCAAAGCAGCTAACATGACGCAAAACGCGGTAAAGCCGTAGCGATAAGCACCGCCGGGAATGCCGCCCAGGTTTACACCAAACAGACCGGTCAGAAAGGTACTGGGTAAAAAGACCATTGCCATCAGCGACATCGTGTAGGTTCTTCTGGCCAGCGACTCCTGCATCACCTGTGCTATCTCATCGGCCATTACTGCGGTTCTGGCAATACAGGAATCAATTTCATCCAGCCCGCGCCCCAGCCTGTCAGCAATGTCCTGCATTCTGCGGCGCTGGTCATCATTCATCCAGCTGAGACGCTCGCTGGCCAGACGGGCATATACATCACGTTGTGGCGTCATGTAGCGACGCATCACAATCAGTTGCTTGCGCAGTAACGCCAGGAAACCGCGTGGCGGTATCTGCTGATCGAGCAGGTTATCTTCCAGATCGATAATTTTATCGTGCAACTCTTCGATAAACTCGCTCGCGTGATCGGTAAGCGCATCGCAGACATCCACCAGCCAGCTGCCGCAGTCGGTCGGCCCGGAGCCCTCTTTCAGATCGTTTACCACGTCATCCAGCGCCAGCACTTTACGCTGGCGAGTGGAAACGATAAGCCCATCATCCATATAGACGCGCATCGCCACCAGCTGATCGGGACGTTCATCCGTGCTGCCGTTAATACAGCGAAGCGTGATCAACGTACCGTCACCCATCCGGCTCACGCGTGGCCGCAGGCTTTCCCCTGCCAGCGCATCACGCACGTTGTTTGGCAGTAAAGGGGTGGATGCCAGCCATTCAGCGCTGTCCGGATGGGTATAGTTCAGGTGTAACCAGCAGGGATGCGCGTGATCGATCACGTCGTTGTCTTCCAGCGGCCGGGCACCGCCTTTACCGTCAAACACCCACGCAAACACTGCGTCAGGAACGTTCAGTTCAGACCCTTTTATGCTCTCCACAACGCCTCCGCTTTTAGCTTTTCGTTGTCAGTCTAGCTTTCGGCAGAGGTTACGCAACCACTATGTTCCGCATGGCGCTGAAATCGCTCGGGAATTGTACGGATAACGGCGGTGTCCCTTCAGGCGGAATGTCCTTGTCGCTGCGGGAACGCCAGCGGAACAACCGGTGTAGATAACGAACTATCAGCCGCGTATCCCCCGTCAAGCCGGAAATTGCGTGTCCGTGACTGCAGTTCGATAACCTGATTGCGCAGCACGTCAGAGGATCCGTTAAGTTCCTCCGCCATCGCCACATTGCTTTGCGTAACCCTTTCCAGCTCTGATAATGCCAGCGTGATCTGTGAAATTCCCTTCTCCTGCTCGGATGTGGAACTGGAAATTTCATCCATCAGACGGCTGACATTGCCGGATCCGGCCACAATCTCACGCATGTTTTTTTCCGCTTCTGACACTACCGTCACGCCCTGTGTAACGTTATTGCTGGTGACTTCAATCAGCGTTTTGATGTTCTTCGCCGCTTCCGCGCTGCGGTGTGCCAGATTTCGCACCTCCTCAGCGACCACAGAGAAGCCTTTTCCGTGGTCTCCCGCCCTTGCCGCCTCAACGGCCGCGTTAAGCGCAAGGATATTGGTCTGGAAGGCAATGCCGTCGATCATCGAGATGATTTCCGTCATTTGCTGTGCGCATTCGGTGATCGATTGCATATTGTGAGCAACCTGCCCCATCAGCTCGCCCCCCTTACGTGCCTGAAGCGTTGCCTGATTGGCCTGTTCACTGGCGAGCCGGGTGTTATCAGCATTGTTTTTGGTGCTCGCAGCCATCTGCTCCATGCTGGCTGCGGTTTGCACCAGCGAAGCCGATTGCTGCTCCGTTTTCACTGATAACTGCGCGCTGCGTGAGGAGAGTTGATCCGATAAGGTCATGGCGGTTTGTGACGACGCCCTGATTTCCCGGACCAGCGTTGCAATATTGCCCGAAAGGCTGTTAATCCCGGGAATTAAACGCCCTGCGCAGTTGTTGCCAAACTCGGGGATTGTCACGCCAAGATTCCCTGCCGTGACTTCTTCAATACTTTTTTTCACAGTATTGATCGGTGTCACAAGATATTGGGTCATGTAAATCCAGAGTAAAAAAAGAGCAATCACATTTATTACATTGAGCGTTATTAAGAGTGACGATGCGGGACTTTGTTGAATAAATCGAACTTTTGCTGAGTTGAAGGATCAGATCACGCA
>NZ_JACASJ010000125.1:0-12232 GCF_013391025.1 Enterobacter sp. SECR19-1250
CTCCGGATGAATATGATGATCTCATATCAGGAACTTGTTCGCACCTTCCCTAACAAGAAAAATCTCCCGCACCGCCATCACCATGGCGCTGGTTATCCTCGCGTTCATCGCTATTTTTCGCGCCTGGGTCTATTACACCGAATCACCGTGGACGCGTGACGCGCGTTTTAGCGCCGATGTCGTGGCGATCGCCCCCGACGTGGCCGGTCTTATCACGGCGGTTAACGTCCACGATAACCAGCTGGTGAAGAAAGACCAGGTGCTGTTCACCATTGACCAGCCGCGTTACCAGAAAGCACTGGAAGAAGCGGAAGCGGATGTCGCCTATTACCAGGCGCTGGCTGCGGAGAAACGCCGCGAGGCGGGCCGCCGTAACCAGCTGGGGGTTCAGGCGATGTCCCGGGAAGAGATCGATCAGTCTAACAACGTGCTGCAAACCGTGCTGCATCAACTGGCAAAGGCGCAGGCGACGCGCGACCTGGCGAAGCTCGATCTGGAGCGTACCGTGATCCGCGCACCTGCCGATGGCTGGGTCACCAACCTGAATGTCTATGCCGGGGAGTTTATCACCCGCGGTTCAACCGCCGTGGCGCTGGTGAAACAAAACTCATTCTATGTGCTTGCTTATATGGAAGAGACCAAACTGGAAGGCGTTCGTCCGGGCTACCGCGCAGAGATCACGCCGCTTGGCAGCAACCGCGTCTTTAAAGGTACCGTAGATAGCGTTGCGGCTGGCGTCACCAACTCCAGCAGCTCCAATGATGCGAAAGGGATGGCGACGGTTGATTCCAACCTAGAATGGGTGCGCCTGGCCCAGCGTGTGCCGGTACGTATTCATCTGGACGAACAGCAGGGCAACCTGTGGCCTGCGGGCACAACCGCGACGGTGGTAATCACCGGTGAGAAAGACCGGGACGCCAGCCAGGACTCTATTTTCCGTAAAATCGCCCATCGTCTGCGCGAGTTTGGTTAATCGCTATGGGGATCTTTACTATCGCCAGCCAGCACATTCGCTTCGCCGTGAAGCTGGCGAGTGCCATTGTGCTGGCGCTGTTTGTCGGCTTTCACTTCCAGCTGGAAACCCCCCGCTGGGCGGTGTTAACGGCGGCGATTGTCGCGGCTGGCCCGGCATTCGCGGCAGGTGGGGAGCCTTATTCCGGGGCGATCCGCTATCGCGGGATGCTGCGTATCATCGGGACGTTTATCGGCTGTATCGCCGCGCTCACCATTATCATTTTGATGATCCGCACGCCACTGTTAATGGTGTTGGTGTGCTGTATCTGGGCGGGCTTCTGCACCTGGCTCTCCTCTCTGGTGAAGGTCGAAAACTCTTACGCCTGGGGGCTGGCGGGTTATACCGCACTGATTATTGTCATCACCATTCAAACCGAACCGCTGCTCGCGCCGCAGTTTGCCGTAGAACGCTGCAGTGAGATCGTGATTGGTATCGTCTGCGCAATTGTTGCTGACCTGCTTTTCTCCCCTCGCTCCATCAAACAGGAGGTGGATCGCGAACTGGATGCGCTGATCGTCTCCCAGTATCAGCTGATGCAGCTCTGCATCAAGCACGGTGACAGCGAAGAGGTGGACAAAGCCTGGAGTGGACTGGTTCGCCGCACGCAGGCGCTGGAAGGGATGCGCAGTAACCTTAATATGGAGTCCTCGCGCTGGGCGCGCGCCAACCGTCGTCTTAAAGCGATCAATACCGTCTCCTTAACGCTGATTACCCAGGCGTGCGAAACCTACCTTATTCAGAACACCCGCCCGGAATCGGTTACCGATACCTTCCGCGAACTGTTTGCTGAGCCGGTGGAAACGGTGCAGGACGTACATAAGCAGCTCAAACGCATGCGGCGGGTCATTGCCTGGACCGGAGAGCGCGACACACCGGTGACCATTTATACGTGGGTTGGCGCCGCGACGCGCTACCTGCTGCTGAAACGGGGCGTGATCGGCAATACGAAAATCAGCGCGGCGGAAGAGGAAGTCCTGCAGGGTGAAGTGGTGATCAAGGCGGAGTCGGCCGAGCGCCACCACGCGATGGTCAACTTCTGGCGTACCACGCTTGCCTGTATGCTCGGCACGCTGTTCTGGCTGTGGACTGGCTGGACCTCCGGCAGCGGCGCGATGGTCATGATTGCCGTCGTCACGGCGCTGGCAATGCGTCTGCCCAACCCGCGTATGGTCGCTATCGATTTCCTGTACGGCACGATTGCCGCGTTACCGCTTGGCGCGCTCTATTTCCTGGTGATCCTCCCGTCCACGCAGCAGAGCATGTTGCTGCTCTGTATCAGTCTCGCGGTGATGGCATTCTTTATCGGGATAGAAGTGCAGAAGCGCCGTCTGGGATCGCTCGGTGCCCTCGCCAGTACTATTAACATTCTGGTGCTGGATAACCCCATGACGTTCCATTTCAGCCAGTTCCTCGACAGTGCCCTGGGTCAGCTGGTGGGCTGTTTCCTGGCGATGATGGTGATTCTGCTGGTGCGCGACAATTCGCAGGCGCGAACAGGTCGCGTGCTGTTGAACCAGTTCGTTTCGGCGGCGGTCTCCTCCATGACCACCAACACTGCGCGTCGTAAAGAGAACCATCTGCCTGCGCTCTATCAGCAGCTGTTTTTACTGTTGAATAAGTTCCCTGGCGACATTGCCCGCTTTCGTCTGGCGTTAACCATGATCATTGCGCATCAGCGTCTGCGTAACGCACCGGTGCCCATCAACGACGATCTGTCGGCATTCCACCGCCAGTTGCGCCGTACCGCGGACCATGTGCTTTCCGCCTCCAGTGATGACAAACGACGCCGTTACTTTAAGCAGTTGCTGGAAGAGCTGGATGTCTACCAGGAGAAGCTCAGGGTCTGGGAAGCACCTCCTCAGGTGACAGAGCCGGTAGCGCGGCTGGTGTTTATGCTGCACCGCTACCAGAATGTCCTGACGGATAACTGACTGAAGTAAAAAACCGACGCTAAAAGCGTCGGTTTTTTTGTGGCTATACTTATTTCTGCAGGCTCTTACATTAAGAAAGGGAGGACACATGACTACCCAGGCGCTTCAGGACCACATTCTTTTTCAGACCGGTTATCTGGTTAACGGCATATGGAAAACGCTGGACACGACGTTTGATGTGTTGAACCCGGCCACCGGTGATGTTATCGCCAAAGTGGCGAAAGCCGGTAAAGCAGAAACCGAAGAGGCGATTGCCGCCGCCGCGAAAGCCTTCCCGGCCTGGCGGGCCAAAACCGCGAAAGAGCGCTCGACCATTCTCTATCGCTGGTATGAACTGATTATTGAGAATAAAAGCTGGCTTGGTCGGTTAATGACCACCGAACAGGGCAAACCCCTGAAAGAAGCTGAAGGCGAGGTGGAGTACGCCGCCAGTTTTATTCAGTGGTTTGCCGAAGAGGCCAAGCGCGCTAACGGTGAAATTATTCCGCCGATCAAACCGGGCTCCCGCATTCTGGCTACCCGTGAGCCTGTGGGAGTGGTGGCGGCAATTACGCCGTGGAACTTCCCGATGGCGATGCTCACCCGTAAGCTTGGTCCGGCGCTGGCCGCGGGGTGTACCGGGGTCATCAAACCGGCAAACAACACCCCGCTCAGCGCGTTTGCGCTGCTCACGCTGGCGAAACAGGCCGGTGTGCCGGATGGCGTCCTCAACGCCGTGGCCGGTGATACGCATGAGATCAGCGACGCGATTATGGCGAGTCACGAGGTGCGGAAAATCTCGTTTACCGGCTCCACTTCCGTCGGCAAAACGCTGGTGCGTAACGCCGCGGACACCATGAAAAAAGTTTCGATGGAGCTGGGGGGGAATGCCCCGTATATCGTGTTTGAAGATGCGGACATCGATGCTGCCGTCAAAGGGGCAATCGCCAACAAATTCCGTAATGCCGGACAGGTCTGCGTCAGCGTTAACCGCTTCTATATTCAGGAAACCGTCTACGACAAGTTTGTGAACAAACTGGCCGATGCGGTGAACGCGCTGAAGGTGGGAAATGGTCTGGAAGACGGTGTGGTCGTAGGCCCGCTGATTGAACCCTCCGCGGTGAACAAAGTGCACGAGCATGTGGAAGACGCTGTTGCCCGGGGGGCGACTGTCCTGGCGGGCGGTAAACCACATCCGCTTGGTGGCAATTTCTGGATGCCCACCGTGCTGGGCGACTGTCATGAAGGCATGAAACTGGCGGAAGAAGAGACGTTTGGTCCCGTTGCCGCCTGCTTCCGTTTCACTTCTGAAGATGAAGTCATCCAGCGCGCCAACAACACGCCTTATGGTCTGGCGGCTTACTTTTATACTCAGAATCTGTCGCGCGTTTTCCGCGTCTCGCAGGCAATCGAAAGCGGGATGATTGGGATTAATGAGTGCGCCGTTTCCACGGAGCTTGGACCTTTTGGTGGGGTAAAAGAGTCTGGCCTGGGTCGAGAAGGGTCCGTGCTGGGGCTGGAAGAGTATCTGGAAGTCAAAACCCTGCATATCGGGGGATTATAATAGACAGGGCGGCATCTGCCGCTCGCCTGGACTGGGTGGCTGGCAATGAAAACCTATACCTTTGATTTTGACGAGATCGACAGTCAGGAAGACTTCTATCGTGAATTTATCCGGGCGTTTGATCTGGAACGGGAAAGCGTCACGAATCTGGATATGCTGTGGGATGTGGTGACCGGCAGTCAGCTGCCGTTACCGCTGGAAATAGAGTTTATTCATCTGCCCGATAAGCTGCGCAGACGATTTGGGGCGCTGATTTTATTGTTTGATGAAGCAGAAGAAGAGCTGGAAGGGCAGTTGCGTTTCAACGCGCGCCATTGATTACGCGAAAAAAAGCCCCTGACCAGCGAGGCCAGGGGCAAGTCGTATGATGAGATACGACGAGGGTTTATTTATACAGTTCTGCCGTAGCGTGCCAGTGGTCACCCTGATTCAGTTCGGTGACGCGGTAGCTGCTTGCGCCTGCTTTTTCAGCTTTTGCAGCCAGCTCCTGACGGATATCCATCGGAGAGCCGGTGACGGACGTTACGGAAACACTACCCATAGACTGCAGATTTTGCGCCTGCTCGGTATTCACCTGCTGGACGGCTGCGCTTGCGCCGAAAGAGAGAACCGATGCCAGACCGAGGGTTGCAATGATTAATTTGGTTTTCATAGTCTTTGCTCCTGAAGAGGTTTTTGCTCAACGGCGAGAAGGGTTGAACTGCTATTTTTATGCCTGGTGCCGTTGAGTGGAGATAGTCGTCTTCTGTTATTACTAAAACTTATTTATACAGCTCAGCGGTAGCGTGCCAGTGGTCACCGGAACGCGCTTCAATGATGCGATAGGATGATGCACCTTGTTCTTCCGCTTTTTTGTTCAGCATCTCATGCATGTCCATTGGAGACGTGCCGATTGCGCCGACAGAAACCGTACCGATAGCCTCACGGGATTGCGCCTGATCGGCATTAATGGAATCTGCTGCGAAAGCACCGAATGACAGGACAGACAGGACGCTCAGCGCCGCTACAGTTGTTTTGATTTTCATGATTTTTACCTCGTCGAATTTTTTAGTGGGGTCTTTGTTTCGTGACCCTCATCACAAAATCAAGTATACATTAATAACGGTAAAAATTAATACCAGACTAATTGTTTCATGGGTAATTACGTGTTAAACAGCGCAATTTTTATAACCTAATGGCATAATGTTGGTTGTTTTCTGTTCACCTTGGCGTGTTATATCTAAGCAAATCATATGGATAAATGATTTTGATATTTTGTGCGATTCTTTGATTTATCATTCACTGGCTGAATGTTAATGAGTGGTAAAAAGCACTATTTGTTAAATTGAGGACAGGAGAAAACAGGGGAAAACGCAGCGGAGGCAGAATGAACCCCGTAGCGACGCTACGGGGAGAGAGGATTACAGCTCCTGTTCGAACAGAACCAGGATCGCCTCGTGGAGATCTTTCACCGAAAAGCCGTTGGCTGGCGTGGTAAAGATGGTGTCATCACCGGCGATGGTACCGAGAATCCCTTCCGTTTTACCCAGAGAGTCCAGCATGCGGGCAATCAGCTGTGCGGCGCCAGGGCTTGTGTGGATCACCACAACGGCATCGTTGTGGTCGATATCCAGAACCAGGTTCTTCAGCGGGCTGGAGGTTGTCGGCACGCCAAGTTCAGCTGGCAGGCAATAGACCATCTCCATTTTGGCGTTACGGGTACGCACCGCGCCAAATTTGGTCAACATACGGGAGACTTTCGACTGGTTGATATTGTCGAAGCCTTGTTCCTGCAGCGCCTGAACAATTTCTCCCTGAGAACTGAATTTCTCTTCTTTGAGTAGCGCTTTAAACGCCTTTACTAATTCTTCTTGCTTAGACGAGCTTCGCATAAGTCACCCGGAATATGACGATAGAAACAACATTATTATGCATGTGGATGAATTTTTATGCAAATTATCTACCAGGCAGTAGCCTGAAATAATGTTATGAAAGGGAGTGATATTATCAGATTTCGTTATCGGAAAACATGCCTGGGTCACGCCACGCAAATAAGCTTAAAAGTAAATTAAATGTTATCAAAATGATGTTGTTTTGGTGGCGTGGCAGGGTGTATTGTAACCACCTCTTAATTCGTTGCCGTCTGTTGTCAGAGAGTCTTCTGGGAAGAGAGAAAGTCGCGTGACCTCAAATTCTTTAGCTACGAAAATTGTAATTAATTACCTGCTGAATTAAGGTCGCCGCAACGGATTTACAGATACTTAAGTTAACCATAATAAGGAGTTTAGGATGAAAGTCGCAGTCCTCGGCGCTGCTGGTGGTATCGGCCAGGCGCTTGCCCTACTACTGAAAACCCAACTGCCTTCAGGCTCAGAACTCTCCCTGTACGACATTGCTCCGGTAACCCCAGGTGTGGCGGTTGACCTGAGCCACATCCCGACCGCTGTTAACATCAAAGGCTTCTCCGGCGAAGACGCACGTCCTGCGCTGCAGGGTGCTGACGTTGTGCTGATCTCCGCCGGTGTGGCGCGTAAGCCTGGTATGGATCGTTCCGACCTGTTCAACGTCAACGCAGGCATCGTGAAAAACCTGGTGCAGCAGATCGCTGAAGTATGTCCGAAAGCGTGCATCGGTATCATCACTAACCCGGTGAACACCACGGTCGCTATTGCGGCAGAAGTGCTGAAGAAAGCAGGCGTTTACGACAAGAACAAACTGTTCGGTGTGACCACGCTGGATATCATCCGTTCTAACACCTTCGTGGCTGAGCTGAAAGGCAAGCAGCCTACGGAAGTTGAAGTGCCGGTCATCGGTGGTCACTCTGGTGTGACAATTCTGCCTCTGCTCTCGCAGATCCCTGGCGTGAGCTTCACCGAGCAGGAAGTGGCTGACCTGACCAAACGTATCCAGAACGCAGGCACCGAAGTGGTGGAAGCGAAGGCGGGTGGCGGTTCTGCAACGCTGTCTATGGGCCAGGCGGCTGCACGTTTCGGTCTGTCACTGGTTCGCGCGCTGCAGGGCGAGAAGGGCGTGGTTGAATGCGCTTATGTTGAAGGCGATGGCGAACACGCGCGCTTCTTCTCCCAGCCGCTGCTGCTCGGTAAAAATGGTATCGAAGAGCGTAAGCCAATTGGCACGCTGAGCGCGTTTGAACAAAACGCGATGGAAGGCATGCTGGACACGCTGAAGAAAGATATCACGCTGGGCGAAGAGTTCGTTAACAAGTGATCTTGTCCCGGTAAAAAAAACGGAGCGCTACGCTCCGTTTTTTTATGCCCGTCAGTTGGTGGCCGGGTATTCCTGAATGGTCACATGCAGCGTCAGTTTCTTATCGTTGCGCATGACTTCAACCGGGATGATGGAACCCGGGCGAATTTCTGCCACCTGGTCCATCGTCTCAAGCGCAGAGACCGCCGGTGTGCCGTTGACCGACAGAATGACATCATTAACCTGAATGCCCGCATTGGCAGCCGGTCCGCCAGGTGCCACTTCGTTAACCACAATCCCCTGAATCTGATCGATCCCGCCACCCTGCGTATGCATAGGGGCAATTTCGCGACCACCAATCCCGATGTAACCGCGGATCACTCGACCGTCCCGGATCAGCTTGTCCATAATTTTGGTTGCCAGCTGGAACGGAATGGCAAAGCCGATCCCTTCCGGCGTCTCGCCATCGTTGCTTTTATCGAAGGAGAGGGTGTTGATACCCATAAGCTCGCCCAGCGAGTTGACCAGCGCGCCGCCGGAGTTCCCGTGGTTGATGGAGGCATCGGTTTGCAGGAAGTTCTGCCGTCCCGATGGGTTCAGACCGATGCGACCCGTGGCGCTGATGATCCCCTGGGTGATGGTCTGCCCCAGGTTGTATGGGTTACCGATAGCCAGAACCACATCGCCAATGTGCGGAGTGCGTTTTCGGTTGATCGGAATCACGGGCAGCCCGCCGGTGGCGTTGATTTTCAGCACGGCCAGATCGGTCAGGCTGTCAGAGCCGACAAGTAAGGCCTCAAACACGCGGCCATCCTGAAGTGCGACGATGATCTGGTCAGCATCGTTGATCACGTGCTTGTTGGTAATGATGTATCCGCGATCGTCCATAATCACGCCGGAGCCGAGGGTACGGATCTCCAGCTGGTTATGGGCTGAACTGTTAAGACCACGGTTGTAGACGTTCACCACTGCGGGTGCGGCACGGCGAACGGCCTGATTATAGGTGGCAGGCGTTTCATCCGCGCTGTCAAACTGGGGAGCCGACAGCTTGTTGAACTGGCGTAAAGACGGCATGGCCGCTAACAGCAGGCCCGCAACAATCAAACCGATGGCAATGGAACGAAAGAGCTTTAAAAGCATGATGCGCGTGTCGTTAAAAAAGGAACGGTTTGCAGCATAACATGAGTTATCCCGGACATCACACGCGGCGGTGATACCCGGGATAGCAAATGCTTAGCGCAACAGAATATAGATAGATTCGTTGCCGCGCATAATTTGCAGGGCAATGACCGTTGGTTTACTTTCCAGCACCTTGCGCAGCTCAGCGATAGACTGCACGCGGGTGCGATTCACGCCGATGATCACATCATCCTGATGCAATCCCGCCTGCGCGGCAGGGCTGCTCTTCTCTACGGTATCGATGCTGATGCCTTTGGTGCCGTCTTTAAGCTGCCCGTCGCTGAGGGTCGCGCCCTGCAGTGCAGGGGCGATAAGCTCCGCACTGGCGGAGGAAGAGGTGCTCTTGTCCAGCGTCACTTCCACATTCAGCGGTTTGCCGTCACGAATCAGGCCCAGCTTCACTTTGGCGCCCGGTTCGGTGGTGGCGATACGTGAGCGCAGTTCTGCAAAGCTGCTCAGCGGCTTATCATTCAGGCTGACGATCACATCACCTGATTTAATGCCCGCTTTTGCCGAGCCGGAATTGGGCAGCACTTCACTGACGAACGCACCGCGCTGCACGTTGATGTTGAACGCTTTTGCGATATCGGCGCTCATCTCCATCCCTTTGATGCCCAACAGGCCGCGTTTGACTTCACCAAACTGGATAAGCTGCTGTGCCAGCGTTTTGGCCATATTGCTGGGAATGGCAAACCCGATCCCGATACTGCCGCCACCTGGCGCGAGGATTGCTGTGTTAATACCAATCAGCTCGCCGTTAAGGTTCAGCAGCGCCCCGCCGGAGTTCCCGCGGTTAATGGAGGCATCGGTCTGGATAAAGTTTTCCAGGCCTTCAAGATTCAGGCCGCTGCGCCCCAGCGCGGAAATGATCCCGGAGGTCGCCGTTTGTCCTAAACCAAAGGGGTTGCCCACGGCAACAGCAAAGTCGCCGACGCGCAGTTTGTCGGAGTCCGCGATGGCAATCTGGGTCAGATTACTTGGGTTTTGCACCTGCAACAGCGCGATGTCGCTCTGGTCATCGCCGCCGATCAGTTTGGCATCAAATTCCCGACCATCATTCAGCTGCACGCTGATTTTATCGGCCTGGCTGATAACGTGGTTGTTGGTCAGAATATAGCCTTTGGCCGCATCAATGATGACGCCTGAGCCCAGCCCTTCAAAAGGCTGAGCCTGCTGGTCGGGCGACTCATCGCCAAAATATTTTTTCAGTTCTTCAGGTACGCGCTGGCTTTGCACGGCAGTGCCTTCTACCTGCAAGCTGACTACTGCAGGCAACACTTTTTCCAGCATGGGTGCGAGGCTCGGAATCGCCGTCTGGCCCGGCACCTGCGAGGGAAGGGCGGCAAAGGCAGGGAAGGACGCCGAGAGAGATAACCCGACACTTAACGCTAACGCGCTCAACAGCTGGTTCTTTTTCTTCATCGATGCTGACTCTCGTAACCTGGAGTAAAGGAAAAAACGGGCCCAAAAACACGTTGATGTTATTGAATTTTAAACCGCTGAACAATGAGGTGTTTAACTAAATAATAGCTGGGGTCAGGAAGAAAGGACGGGCGCAATCGCTGCGCCCGTAAAATAATTTCAGGTTGTGTGATTAATCGCGCTTAACACCGCCGCGCAGCAGGCCGGACGCGCCATCAGAATAGTCGCGAGGCATCTGAACAGGGGCCTGATCGTTACCGGCCTCAGAGTCTGCCAGACGGTTGCGGAACGGGTTGGTTTCCGCGGTCATTTCCGGCAGCAGGCTGCTGGAGCTTTTTGCCATGTGCTGATACAGCTGGCGGTAGTCGGTCGCCATATTGTCCAGCAGCTCAGCGCTACGGGCAAAGTGGCTGACCAGCTCTTCGCGGTACTCTTCCAGCTCGGCTTTGTTCTTTTCCAGTTCGTATTGCAGTGACTGCTGCTGACGCAATTTGCGATTACCGAAACGCATGGCCACAGCACCGATCACGATGCCGACGACTAAACCGATTAGCGCATATTCCCAGGTCATGAACTTCTCCCGTTGTCTTGTTGTTCCGTAGGGTGTTGGCTCGGCTCCTGCCTGTGCCTGATATTGCCACTATAACCGCTATTTCTGCAGAAGTGGAATCCTGACGTATCATCGCGTAGTGTAGAACGGCCTTTTTTTCATCAGTCACGCCTGCTGATGAGGTTTAATTGAAGGAATAACAACAAGATTATGCAAAACCTGTCCCCCGCATCGCGATATCAACTGGCCCTGGACGAGGGCTCACATCAGCCGGATGACGTTCAACGTGAAGCGGTTAACCGTCTGGATACCCTTTTCCATGAGCTTACGGCAAAACCTGCTGAAGCAGGGCAGAGCGGTGGGCTGAAGGCGGCATTGAGCCGGCTGCTCGGAAAAAAAGAGCCACAGGCTAACGCTCCGGCACGCGGTTTATATATGTGGGGCGGTGTCGGTCGCGGGAAAACCTGGTTGATGGATCTGTTTTATCAGAGCCTGCCGGGTGAGCGTAAACAACGCCTGCACTTCCACCGCTTTATGCTGCGAGTACATGAAGAGTTAACGGCGCTGCAGGGCAAAAGCGATCCGCTGGAGATTGTGGCTGACAGGTTTAAAGCTGAAACGGACGTCCTCTGTTTCGATGAGTTTTTTGTTTCGGATATCACCGATGCCATGCTGTTGGGCGGCCTGATGAAAGCGCTGTTTGCCCGCGGCATCACGCTCGTCGCCACCTCGAATATTCCGCCGGATGAGCTGTATCGTAACGGCCTCCAGCGGGCGCGTTTCCTGCCTGCCATTGATGCCATCAAACAGCATTGTGACATTATGAATGTTGATGCGGGCGTGGATTACCGTTTGCGCACGCTGACTCAGGCGCACCTGTGGCTCTCACCGCTGAATGCCGAGACCACCCGCCAGATGGATAAACTGTGGCTGGCGCTGGCGGGGGCAAAGCGCGAAAACGCCCCGACGCTGGAGATTAACCATCGTCCGTTGCCTACGCTCGGTATTGAAAACCAAACGCTGGCGGTCTCTTTTGCGACGCTGTGCGTGGATGCCCGCAGTCAGCACGACTACATCGCTCTTTCGCGCCTGTTCCACACGGTGATGCTGCTGGATGTACCCGTCATGACACGGCTGATGGAAAGCGAAGCGCGACGCTTCATTGCGCTGGTGGACGAGTTTTACGAACGCCACGTCAAGCTGGTGGTGAGCGCCGAGGTGCCTTTATATGAGGTGTATCAGGGGGAACGTTTGAAGTTTGAGTTCCAGCGCTGCCTGTCGCGCCTGCAGGAGATGCAGAGCGAGGAGTATCTGAAGCTGGAGCATATGCCTTAAATGCTACCCTCTCCCCTTGGGCTGAGGGTTCCCCAGAAAAATGAAAAGCACGATGAAGTGTGATCTACTGG